>CAYJGA010000094.1:0-7032 GCA_964369255.1 uncultured Desulfovibrionaceae bacterium | reverse complement strand
GCGAGCTGCTACTTGTGGCATTCTATTCCCCATATAAAGAATGAATTAACGTCCTACTCCTCGCAAGATGTCGGAAGCTGTATGAACTTTCCGGCGACGCCTAAAATAAGACGCTCAAACGACGCGCTCAAAACAGCACACTCAAACAACACGTTCGAGACACCATATTCTGCAAGGAATAGCGGCCTTTTCTCCGCTATGGCGGCAGACATTCATGTTGCATGAACGCCTCGCCATGGACGCATTCTACACAATCAAAAGAAAATGTACAATAAAAAATCTAGAAAATATCGTCCATAGAATAAAGTCTTCCCTTCCCTTTTTCTTTCAGCCACTTAGCCGCGCGTAAAGCGCCTTGGGCAAAGGTTTCGCGCGAATGAGCGTGGTGTGTCACCTCAATTCTTTCGCCCGGCCCCATAAAATACATGGTGTGAACCCCTACCACATCTCCGCCACGGATGGTCTGAATACCCATCTCTTTATGCGCGCGTTCGCCGATAATTCCTTCGCGATGATAGCAGGCCACATCATCCAGTTCCCAGTTGCGAGCCTCAGCGAGGCATTCGGCAAGGCGCAGAGCTGTCCCACTTGGGGAATCCTTCTTGCGGTTGTGGTGTAATTCCACCATTTCCATGTCATAGTCTTCGCCCAGCATGCGCACAAGCTTGGGCAGCACCTGTAAGAGCACATTGACGCCAATGCTCATATTTGGCGCCCAAAACAGGGGCGTCTTCGTTGCAAGGTCGTGCAAAGCCTCCTTTTGATCAGGCGTAAAACCTGTGGTGCCTATGACCATGCCATGACCGTATTGTGCGGCGCACGCGGCAAGCTGCATGCTGACCTCAGGGGCAGTAAAATCTATAATAATCGACGGCTTGACCGTCGAAAGAACATCGTCCGGACGGCTCCCCACGACACAGCCATGCTGCTTGAGTGCGTCCACATGCGTTTCGTGCTCCAAAAGCCCCACAAGCTCACAGGCCGCGTCTGCTTCCACAAGATTGACAAGGCTTTGACCCATTCTACCACGGGCGCCGTTGATTATAATTGGTGTAGTCACGCTTTTTTCTCCTCATTGTGTATATCATCATTGTGCGCACTGTCATTTGTGTTTTGCACATCTTCTTGCGTACAAAGTTCTAAAAATGCTTCTTCTTCTAAGACGGCTATGCCCCACGACTGCGCCTTCACAAGCTTACTGCCCGGCGAAGCGCCCACCACAAGGAAGTCGAGCTTCTTGCTCATGCTCCCCATGACCTCTGCGCCTGCGTCCGCTGCAAGCGCGGCGGCTTTGGCGCGGCTCATGCTTAAGGTGCCTGTGAAGAGAAGTTTCTTTCCGGAAAGGGGCGTGTGTGCGTGTGCGCTTTGCGCGTCCTTGCCTTGCGGGTCAAGCCCAAGGTCTTTTAATTGCAACAAAATATGATTGTTAGCTTCGCTGTGAAAGAACGCTTTGATGGACGAGGCCACTTCGGGGCCAATATCTGGCAGTGCTGTCAGCTCTTCCGTCGATGCCGCCGCAAGGGCGCTCATATCTGCAAAGTGCCGCCCGAGCGTGCGCGCCGTCTGTTCGCCCACATGGCGGATACCAAGAGCGCTTATGAAGCGTGGCAAAGTAGCTTCGTACTTGGCCTTGGCAAAGGCATCCACAAATTTTTCTGCCAGCACTTCGCCCATTCTGTCAAAGAGCAAAAGCTCATTGACACGAAGCGTGAATAAGTCCACAACAGTACGCACGCGCCCCGCGTCTACTAATTGCTCGATCCATTTGTGACCGATGCCTTGAATGTCAAGACCGGCCTTGGATACAAAGTGCTTGATGCTTTGACGACGCATGGCGGGACAGGCTACATTACTGCATCGCCACGCGGCCTCTCCCTCTTCGCGCGTGGCAGGCTCTTGACATGCAGGACAGGTATGCGGAAAATCAAAGGGAGCGACGTGCGCGGGCCGCAGCTCAAGAAGAGGTCCCACCACTTCCGGAATAACATCCCCCGCGCGCTGTACGACGACAGTATCGCCTATGCGCACATCCTTCGCCTGTATTTCGTCCTCATTATGGAGCGTGGCGCGACTCACAAGAACGCCGCTCACAGGCACAGGCTCCAACACAGCCACGGGTGTGAGAACGCCTGTGCGTCCCACTTGAATTTCAATATCGAGTAGCTTTGTGTGGACTTGGAGGGCGGGGAATTTATAGGCCACAGCAAAGCGCGGTGCCCGCGCTGTAAACCCGAGCGCCTCTTGGGCGGCGAGGGTGTTTTGCTTTATGACGGCGCCGTCGATTTCCATGGGGAACTCTGCCCGCAGATGCTGTACACGTTCGGCGTACTCAAGCACGGCGGCGGCAGAGGTGCATACCTGCCCTTGCGGCGGCGTGGAAAAACCCAAATGCGCGAGAGCGTCCATGAGCTCGCTGTGCTGCTGCCACGGCGACGCACTCCCCCAGTCTACCTCACCGACACCATAGGCAAAAAATCGCAAGGGGCGCGAGGCTGTGACAGCGGTGTCAAGCTGGCGCACGGCGCCTGCGGCGGCATTGCGCGGATTGGCAAAGAGCTTCTTTTTTGCCGCCTCTTGCGCGGCGTTGAGGGCGGCAAAGTCCTCCTTAAACATGACCACTTCCCCGCGTACTTCCAAACGGGGCAGCGAGGCATAGGACGCCTCGTGTCGTGCGCCGGAGTGTGCATGGAGGTGAAGGGGAATATTTTTGATGGTGCGCACAGCTTGTGTCACCACTTCCCCTTGGGTGCCATCGCCGCGGGTGAGTGCCATGACAAGTTCCCCATATTCATAGACAAGCTCAAGGGCGAGGCCGTCGAGTTTTGGGTCGCACCAGAAGACATTTTCCGCTTCTGGCAGAGCTTTGAGCATTTTTTGCACCCAATCATGCCATTCGTCTGCGCCGAAGACATTGTCCAGCCCATACATGCGTTGCCTGTGCGTTGCCTTTTCGAGCCAGTCAAGCACCTGTCCGCCCACGCGGCTGGTGGGAGAATTTGGCGAACGCAGATGTGGGTGTTGCTCTTCAAGCGATTGAAGCTCTGTGAAAAGCGCGTCATATTCTGCATCGCTGATGATGGGGGCATCGTGGGTATGATAGCGCACACCGTGCTCATGTAACTGTCGCGCGAGGGAGTGCATGCGTTCTTGCACAGAATGTTCTGTCGAAGTGTGCGGCGGCATTTCTGCTGCGACCACGGGCATAGTCTTTGGCGCGACTGATGGCATAAGCGGCAAAGTCCCTTGTGTGACGGGTCTGTTTTTTTTCATATATTTTGCTACTTTTATGGTGATATAAAAAGAAGGCTATAGCTTTCCCGGATCACGGCATTCTCATTCTATTTTTTCAAAAAAAACAATTCTTTACGCGACTTTCGACGAGCGCACCTTTCGTACAGTTCCTTTGCGTACAAGGGTACCATTTTCGAGAATGGGCGGTTCGTCCACAAAGCACGCGTCCCCTTGTTCTAGGTATCCAAGAGGGGTGTAGCGCTCTTGCAAGTCCACAGACCATGTGAGCACGCCTTGCTCGCGGGGCGCTTCCATGCCTAAACGGCGCAGACGCTCTTGCATCCATTGTCCTCGTGCTTCGGGCAATTCTCCCGCGAGTGAGTAAAGATCGCGCCCTACGCGTTGCCATGTTTCGCGCATGTCGTCATTTTTTAACTGGGCGTTTTCCACAAGAAGCTGTGTGGCAACGTGTGCGCCTGCCCACCAATTATGCACTGCAATCGCGAGACTTTGCTCAAAATCTTCCCTTTCAAAGTACATGGGTCTTTTAAGGAGGAGCGCTATGGCGCCAAGAAAGGCGAGAAGGCCGTATCCATTGGTAAAAATCCCAAGCATTTGTCCGGTGCTTAGGAATAGGCCCAAGGATTGCAGCATATGCACAAGAACGGTTTGGCCTGTCAAGAAGTCGCGCCCGATGGTGATGCACAAAATCATTATCCACGCGGCGAAAAAAGCGCGGCGAAATCTTTTCCACGAGGTTCTGCCCCAAGGAAAGGCCAAATGGCCTTGGCTTGCCCCGCGCACGAGCCATTCTGTGAGCCACAAAAGACCCATGACGCCCATGATGCCGCAGAGCATCGCCGTGCCTGCGCTAAAAAGGGGCGAGCTGCCTGAGCTGAGTTGTGCGGAGGCGATGCCTTGTCCTATGGCAGAGCCAAAAAGCAAGCCAAGCACAGCCACAAGAGCGGAGCGCCACGCGGAAAAATGCGGTCTTTGCCGCACGACGGGCGCCACCAAGGGTGGTAATGCGTCTCGCAACATATCTTCATAGCGATGTTTTTCTTCCTCGCTGTGCTTTTGCTCTGCCAACGCCGAGGCCAGCGCTTTTTCAATAAGTATGCGTCGTACATCGAAAATACGTCTTTGTATTTCTCGTGCGTCCGGCATCTGGGAAAGCCCTTGTGTTGCCACGGCGAGCACTTGAGGAATATCTTCTTTCACGCTTCTACTCATAAAGGGAGCTCCTGCGAATAAAGTTGTTCCATATGCCTTTTAAATGCGGCGAAGGTGCCTTGTCGTATGGCTGCCCGCGCTCTGTGCACCACGCGCAAATAATACGTCAAATTATGTAAAGAGTTGAGCCTGTAGGCCAAAAGCTCCTTACTCACATAAAGGTGACGCAAATAAGCGCGACTGAACGTGCGACATGTATAGCAGCGACATTCAGGGTCAAGGGGGCCGTCGTCCTCCGCAAATTCCTTGCGCTTAATATTGATTTTTCCAAGCGACGTATACAGCGTCCCGTTGCGTGCATTGCGCGTGGGCAAGACGCAATCAAACATATCCACGCCGGCGGCGATGCCATGCACAATGTCCAAGGGCGTCCCCACTCCCATGAGGTAGCGCGGTTTCTCCTTGGGCAAAAGCGGCGCCGTGGCATAGAGAAATTCCAACATCTCCGCCTTTGTTTCGCCGACAGAGAGGCCACCGAGGGCGAAGCCGTCAAAGTCCATACTGCACAGTTCTTCCACAGAGCGCTTGCGCAAGTCGTGAAAAAAGCCGCCTTGCGTAATGGCAAACAAGAGATTGTGCGCGCTCTTATGCGGATATGCTTCACGGGCGCGTTTTGCCCATCGTGTGGTCAGTGCGAGGGATTTTTCCGTATAGGCGTAATCGGCGCCATAGGGAACACATTCGTCCAGCACCATCATAATATCTGAGTTCAAATTCCGCTGAATTTTTATGACACTCTCAGGCGTGAATACATGCTTGGAACCGTCTATATGGGAACGAAAGGTGACGCCTTCTTCTGTGATTTTGCGCAAATCGCTCAAGCTGAACACTTGAAATCCGCCACTGTCTGTGAGGATGGCGCCATCCCAGCCTGCAAATTCATGCAAGCCGCCGCGACGCGCCACAAGCTCATCACCCGGGCGCAAGTAAAGATGATAGGTATTGCCAAGGATAATCTCGGCATGCAGGGCGCGCAAGTCATCGGGAGCCAGTGCTTTCACAGAACCCACTGTGCCCACAGGCATGAAAATGGGCGTCGAAATGAGGCCGTGCGCCGTATTCAAGACCCCCAGACGCGCGTCGCCGTCTGTGGCCGTCACCGTAAATGTTTGTGTATTGACTGCTATATCTTTCATACTCGTCAGCATAACAGCAGAAAACGTAAAGCGCAAGAGAGAGCGCTACTCTCATTTCTCAAAACCGCATGTTATTTAAAAGTGTTTTTTTTTTGAAAGGGCACACCCCCTCAAAAAAACCCCTTTTAAAAACCATTTGTTTAACTATACAATAGGCGCTTTTGAATGGAAAATATGAGAGGAAATTGTCGACTAAAGTGCGAAATTCCTCAAAATTATGGGCATTCACAAAGCAGAGTATTTGTTAGTCGGATGCACCCAAAATGAAGCTATATTACATCTTGACCCCTACGCCAGAAAAAAAGTAGTATGCGCCAAGAGGGTGCGTGACACAGGAAACACTTGCACTCAAAGCCCCTCTCTTAACTATTAAGACAGACAACACGGGAAAAGCATTATGGGAAAAGCACTGCAAATACGCGTCAGCGCTGTCACTTGGGATGAAGGCGCACTGGAAAAACTGTGGCCTCATTTGTCAGAACTCGCCTTCAGCATCCCTCAAAAACCTGTGAAGCGCGGTGTCCTCGAAATGACATACGCGCTCGGTGACGGCCTCGAATTTTTGCCATGGAGCGAAGCACGACGCGCCGCCATAGGCGATGGGATTATCAAGGCTGTGGAAACTGCGCGACTCCTCGAGGACAGCATCGCCGCATGGGATCCGCGCAAAGCAAATGCCCTGAGCGATGCGCTGGAAGATATATTGGACACATTGGAAGCAAGATTACGCTGAGACTCGGAGAATGTGCTGAGATGACCCATTGCAGCAATCTTCTTTAATAATGCTTCATACTTAATGCTTTAGAAAAAATGCCCTCATGAGGGCTTATTAAAACACTCTTAGGAGCATACATGCTAAACAAAGTTATGATTATTGGACGATTAGGCCAAGACCCCGAACTGCGCTACATGAGCAACGGCGCCCCTATGTGCAACTTGAACGTCGCAACGGACGAGTCCTATACCGATCGCGAAGGGAATAAAGTTGACCGTACAGAATGGCATCGTGTTGTTGTGTTTCAACGCCAAGCGGAAACGTGCAGCACCTACCTTGGCAAGGGCAGTCTTGTGTATGTTGAGGGCAGTCTTCAAACACGCAAATGGCAAGACCAGCAAGGACAAGATCGCTACACGACAGAAATTAAGGCTATGCGTGTGCAGTTTCTTGACCGTCGTGGTGACAACAGCGGGCAGGGCGGCGGACAGGCTGGCGGCGCTCGCGGGCAGTATGCCGGAGGCGGACAGGGTGGCGGCAATATGGGCGGCGGTCAATACGGCGGTCAAGGTGGTTATCAAGACGGCGGCAGCAATATGGGCGGCGGTCAAGGTGGTTACCAAGGCGGTGGCAGCAATATGGGCGGCTCACAAGGCGGCGGCGACATGGGTTCGCCCTTCCCGTCCGAAGCGAGCGACATGGACAAGGTGCCTTTTT
>CAYJGA010000093.1:0-7062 GCA_964369255.1 uncultured Desulfovibrionaceae bacterium | reverse complement strand
CCCAAACCCCCCTTCAAAAAAACCATCTGTTTAACTAGACAATCGGCGCTGTCGGATGGGAGAGTTAAAATGCTCATTTGTCGTTTTAGATAAAAAACTCTATTTGACATTTTGGGAGCTGTGGTAAATTGCAAAAGAATTTATGTAGAAATAGCTTCTAAATAAGTTTTTCTGAAAAAATTACAGCAATTTTGCTTTAAAAAATGGAGTCAGTAATTCCTTCGAGCACATTACCAAGAAATCTTTGTGTCAAGCCAGTTATTCACAGCGGAAAAATGCCCGCACCCATGAAAACCTCGTGAAGCAGACAGCGGCGAAGGGTGCGCGGCAGCAAGAACAAGGTGGCGCGGATCATGAAAAAGTGGCGCAAAGCTTTGTGCGTGCTTCCCCCAAAGGAGCACAGCCACAGGCCGCTGTGCAACAGCGTGAAGGACAGCGTGGGTAACAGCCTGCCAGCCAAGACGCGCGTGGGAATGCGCCTTCCCGTCCTCCACGGTCAACACCGTATTCCAAAGCAAAACACCTTGCTGCGCCCAGCGGGTAAGGTCTGTGCTTGTGTCTGGCATGGGCGCGCCATGGTAAACGTCTCGCTGGATTTCCTTGAATATATTTCTGAGCGAAGGAGGCGTAGGGCAGGGGGGGCGCACGGAAAAAGCGAGGCCATGAGCTTCGCTTATGCCATTATGGCTCCCATGATAGGGGTCTTGACCAAGAATGACAACACGCACGGTTTTGGGACGTACGGTTTTGGGGCTGTTGTCATGAGGCCAAGCATGTGACCAGTCATGTGGATGAACATGATGCAGAGCGTTGAAAATGTCGTCAGGGGCAGGATGCACACGTACACCCTGCCCACGAAGTTTTGTTATCTCTGCCAATGGTGCAGCACAGCTTTCGCCGATAATGTGCGCCCATGCATGGGGGATGAGAGCCATTTATTGTGTCCCAAAGCCGGGCACATGGAAGCGCTTTTCCAGCCACTGGAGCAGCCATGTGGCCAGTGTCACCATGGCGAGATAATAGAGGCCGACCACGAGGAACACTTCCGTGAAGCGGAATGTATCAGACGCAACCACCTTCCCCTCGCCCATAAGCTCCATGCATGTCACAAGGTAGGCAAGGGAAGAATACTTAATGAGATAGATGATTTCATTCCCACAACCCGGCAAGGCACGCCGTGCGGCTTGGGGAATGATTATCCATATGATACTTTGGAATGTGCTCATGCCAAGGGCATAGGCGGCCTTCATTTGCCCCTGTCGGATAGAAAAAAGGGCGCCGCGTATATATTCAGAATGATAGGCAGAACTGCACAGCACAAAGCTGATGAGCGCCGCTCCGTAAGGGTCGAAGTAAAGGCCAATCTTTGGCAGTGCATAATATATCATCATGAGCTGCACCGCCAAGGGCACGCCGCGGATGACCGCCACATAGGCATTGCCAATCTTACGCAACCAGCGCCCTCCGTACACGCGCTGAATGCCCACAGCAATACCCCCAAGGAATCCCAAGATGCTTGACGGAATAATGAGCGCAATGGACATGACCAGCCCTTTATTCAGAGCAGGCAAGAGGGTTTCTGTAAAAAATGGGACGTCAATCATGCTGTGGCTCCGTCGGCCGTCTGTGCGTCTGTGCTTGCGTCCATGTCTAACACCTTTGTGCAGAAGGCGCGTGTGCGCGTGTCTGCGTCCGGTGCGAGGAGCGTAGCGGGGCTTCCGCGCTCAATAATGACGCCGCTCTGCATGAATAAAATTTCGTGCGCAAGGGCGCGGGCAAAATCCATCTGGTGTGTCGCCATGAGCATGGTCATGCCCATTTTGGAGAGGTCGCGAATAACGGCGAGCACTTCGCCCACAAGTTCAGGGTCAAGAGCGGAGGTTGGCTCGTCAAGTAAGATAACCTTGGGGTCCATCGCAAGGGCGCGGGCGATGGCGACTCTCTGCTTCTGACCGCCGGAGAGTTGTGCGGGATAGAGCGTTGTTCGCTCTGCAAGACCTACGCGTGTCAGCTCTTTAAGAGCGCGCTGCTTTGCGTCTTGTCGCGAGAAATTCCGTACCTTTTTCAGGGCGATAGCCACATTCTCCTCTGCTGTGAGGTGGTCGAATAGGTTGAAATCTTGAAAAATCATACCAACTTGCGTGCGAAATGCGCAGAGCTTGCGCGTATCGCTCATATCAAGCTTTTCTCCGTCAAGATATATGGCGCCGCTGTCTGGTGGAATGAGGCAATTGATGGACTGGAGCAGAGTGCTCTTTCCGCCGCCGGAGGGGCCGATGAGGACTTTCAGCTCGCCCCGTTGCAGTGTGAGGGAACAGTCTTGCAATATGGCCTTGCCGCCCATGGTCTTGTGGATACCCTCCACACGAAGTACGGGCATGTTTTGTGTATGTGTTGTCATGACAGTCCTCAATTAGTTTACGGCGTAGCCCGGAATATAGATTTTTTGTTCGAGGGTGCGCAAAAGGCGCACACCTACAAGGGTAATGAAAAAGTATAACAGACCCGCCGCAGCGAACAAGAGCAAGTGTTCATGGGTGCGCGAGGCCACAAAGTTGGCGCGCGCCATAATCTCTTGCGTGCCAAGCACATAGCAAATAGCGGAGTCTTTCAGCAGAATGGAAAATTCATTGGCAAAGCCCGGAATGGACATGCGCAGCACCTGCGGCAGAATAATATGGCGAATAGCCGTGCTTTGCTTCATGCCTAATGCCTTGGCGGCCTTCATCTGCCCTTGTGGCAATGCCTGTATGGCGCCGCGATATATTTGGGACTGATACGCGGTGCTCGTGCAGCCAAGTACAATGCACGCAATGAAGAAGGGGTTTGCCGGAAGTCCAATGGAAACGAAAAGACCAAAGCATAAGAACAGCAGAACGAGAATGGGAATGCCGCGGAAAAACCATACATAAAGGGAAATACATCGACGCATCCAACTTGGGCCATACACCTGCCCCACAGCCAAGGGCACACCCATCACAAGACCCATTGCAAGGGCCACGCCCACGTTGGCAAGGGTCACAAAACTGCCCCCCAATATATAAGGCAGTGCGTCCCACACGACGCCAAATGATTCCATAAGTGGCCTCTTTTTTTAATTTTATAAAAGTCTCTTTTGACATATTTATCTAAGTGACTTTTAAGATTTTCCATTCAAAAGCGCCGATTGTTTAGGTAAACAGATGGTTTTTTGAAGGGGGGGTGTGGGGGGAAGCTTTTTTTACTAAAAACGTTTCCCCCCACATGTCTTTCAAATACAACAAAAATACTACTTAGTTTTTTCTTTCAAGTACTTGTCTTTCAGCACTTGCCAATGCGGGTCAGCCATGAGGAGCTTATAGCCTTCGTTTACAAGGCGGCGCAGTTCTGCATCATCCTTGCGAAGTGCGACGCCGAATTGGTCGGGCGTGCCATGGATGCCAGCTTTTTTGACGGCCTTGCCTTGTGCAATGGCATACTCTGCGGGCAGAGCATCCATGAGACCTGCGTCAATACGACCATTGATGAGATCTTCCACGATGAGGGGAGAGGACTCATAGAAACGTAAGGTAAAGGGATAGCCCTTTTCTTTTTGTTCTTTTTGGATGTCGCTGGCTTCGGATGTGCCACGCTGCACGCCGAGGAGGATGGGCTGCTTGGACAGAATGGAGGCGGGTGTCAAATCAGAATTTTTCTCCACGAGGAAGACGCGGGACACTGCCCAATAAGGATTTGAAAAAGTAACCATTTGGCTACGCTCAGGAGTGATGCTCATGCCAGAACAAACCATGTCAATCTGACGCGCCAACAGGGCGGGGATGATACCATCCCATGCGATAGGCTTGTGTTCAATGGTGAAGCCCATTTTGTCGGCAATCCAGTTCATGGACTCCACGTCAAAGCCCGCTGGTTGGCCTTTTTCATCCATATAACCGAAGGGGGGGTAGTTGGCGTCGATGCCATTGACATAGGTCTTAGCCTGTGCGGAAGGCACCGCGAGCGACACGCTTAAAGCCAAAACCATGGCAGCAAATGCAAAAAACTTCTTCATAATGTGTTTCTCTCCTTGAGAACTTAAGACAGCACCCAGCAGCAGCTTGAAAGTGGCTGTCTGAAAAAAGATACCAAAAACAAAAAATGACCATGGGAAATGTAACAAAAAGTCTAGAGGCATGCAAGTAGACAAAGGAGTGTCGGCAAGGGACTCGTTCATATGGCATTTTCACATCTTCTTGAATAGCGATACATCAAGTAGCTGGCTGATTTTTTTGAAATAAAATGCAGAAGGGGATTGTTTCTCAAAATAAAATATCCCTCTCTGCACAGGTGCGCTTCCCGAGGAGGGATCTCTAAAAAAATTCTTTTGCGTTTTATCACTCGCCTGAAGAGGCAAGACAGAGTGTTTTGCATAAAAATGCAAAACATCTTTTCTCTTTTTTATCCGACAGTGTCTCGCTAATGTCCTGTTTTTTTTGAAGAGGTGTGTGGAGGGCTTTTTTCGCAAAAAAACTTCCCCACACAAGCCTTTCAAAAAAATCTCATTATTGAAAAACGGCTACAGAATGATTTTTATTTACAACCGTGCGCTCCACCGCAAGGCAATCGCCGCCTCACTTCCTTCTTTGTGACAATATCATAACTTATTTTTAAGTAACAATGCTGCGCTCGGCTGTTCTTCTGTTTATTTTCTGCCTATCTTCTGCGCCACTGCCACGGGGGTATAGGATTTTCCCCTCGCCATAAACCCTCACGCTGTGCACGCGCACGCTGCTCCTGCTCGCGCCACTCATGACATATAACCTGCTTACAATGACGCGGATAAACCCATGAAAAACCATGTGCGATAAGGTCGCTCTGCACAAAGACGCCGTCTACAGACACCAAGGCCACGAGCCGCTTGTATCTGTCCGTATCGAGCACCTGAATATCCACAGTGTGTCCTTGGAGCTTGCTGAGATAGGCTGTAGCTTGTGCGCCATAAGGTTGATTGTTTTCCGGCGCGTCAATGCCATATAACCGGATTTTCTCACGTTTGCCATTCAAAAGAACATGGAGAGTGTCTCCGTCAACAACCTTCACCACGCGCGCGGTAGAACTTTCTGTGCATCCATGCGTGACAAGGCAGGTGCTGATAAGAATAATGAAGAGTATTTTTTTCATAAAACGCCTGTCCTTTTGGAAAAAATCTGTTAGACTAAAAATATGCTCATGTATTAAAAAATATACTATTAGATATAGATTGTCAAATTTTTTATTCAAAAATAAATGCCATCGCTTCCCGAGAAATAATGGGGCGTTTTTGAGGCACGAAAGTTGATAAGAGATGGCAAAAAAATGACACATTTCGTGTTGCAGTGCATATTCGAAACAATGCAGGAGTGTTATGGATATGGTGTAAAAATTGCATACCCTTACTTAGGTTGCTTAGAAATATCAAAAAAGCCGAAAAAACAACCACACAGGGCGTGAAGAAAGCTTGTGGTGTTCGTGATGATAATAGCGTCGTGGTGGTGTGGTCAAAGTTTTCGGCGGGCAGTTAGTTTATGATACAACGTACTTTTCTTCTTTGTTGCATGGTGGCAAGCGTTCTTGTTTTGACTTTATTGGCAGGCTTTGTCCCGCAGTATGAGGGTCTTTCGATTCGTCGTCCTGTGTCTATGAGTGTGGCACGCCTTGAACAGGAGGACTTACCACAACCCATTGAGCATGTGGAGGGCTTCAGTGTGCGCGCTGCGGTCAGTTCGCATGTACGACACACGCCGCGTCCTGCCACTGTGAGTAATCATAGTAAGACTGATAAAACTCAATGGATATATTTCCTACAGGAAGGCGTTCATTTGCGCACCATGTTTGGCATGCGTAATGTGGAAAAAACCGTCCTCTCACCGGCGACGACATCTTTGAGCGCCCAGCTCATTTTATTGGATGACGTTTTGCCCAATGCTTTCTTGGCGCACGCCGCCTTACCAACGGCGCAGCCAGAGCAGTATGGCGAAGCTATGACGCTCGATGGACAGCCAGTACGCTGGAATTTTCAAGGCGCACCCCTGAGCGAAGATGTGGCCTCCTTTGACCCCATGTGCGATTTAACGCGTCCCACCCTTGCCAACTTGCAAAAGGCTTTGACCGCACGCTCCTTTGTGCCTCGCAACAACGAGGGCACCCTTGCCAGAGCACGCCGTTTTCAAGACCTTGTCAACGCGGAAGCCAAGCGTTATTCCTTGCCCGCCACTCTTCTTTTTGCCATTATCCAAACAGAAAGTGACTTTAGGCCGACGCTTGTGAGTTCCCAATCTGCCATGGGGCTTATGCAGCTTTTGCCAAGCACTGCGGGCGGTGAAGTCCACAGGTTCTTGCACGGGACTACGGCGCCCATGACCTTTGAGGACTTATCGGAACCTGCGCTTAACATTCGTTTTGGAGTGGCTTATGTGCACCTTCTAATGACGCGTCATTTTGGCGGCATTCAAGACCCTCTTTCGCGACAATACTGCACGCTTGCGGCCTACAACATGGGGCCCGGACGCCTCATAAACTTCTTTGGCTCCGGTCGTCAAGCCGCCATCGACAATATCAATGCCTTAACGCCCGAAGAAGTATACAGACGCCTTACGCAAGTGTTGCCTATCGCAGAAACGCGCAATTATGTGGCGCGAGTCACGCACAGGCAAAGCCAGTTCGCGGGTCTTGTCGCGGAATAGCAGGTCCTTGAAAAAAGGCAAATTGCGGCGTCAAAATACTTTTTTTGTTTTTATTTTTCCTGTTTAAGTTTTTTCTTGGGGGAGATGACCTTTTTCAAAAAGGTCTTGCCCCCCACGAAAAAAATCATGCATCAATGTCATTGCGTTCTGAACTGCCGCCCCCCCGAAAAGCATCCATCCGTACTTTCTCAAAAAAAAATTATATTTTTTCCGATATTCGCACACACTTGTGAATAAAATCTTTTGATGCGTCTTAAGTGCTTTATATAACTGTTTCATTGTTCAATCATGTTTTTTTGTGGTCTTTTTGCTTTTGTTTGGTTTATCAATCAACTTTTAGGCACTTGACGGGTGATAATGCTCTGTGTATGTTGACATAATG
>CAYJGA010000092.1:0-7111 GCA_964369255.1 uncultured Desulfovibrionaceae bacterium | reverse complement strand
CCTCCCTCCAAAAGAACAGCCAAAAGCATGGGCAGCATCCTCAATAACACGCAGGTTGTGTCGCGCCGCAAAAGCATACACAGCAGGCAATTGCCACGCAGCCCCGCCATAGTGCATGGGCATAATAGCACGCGTTCGCGCGCTCACACGGCCTGCCGCGTCGGCAAGGTCGAGGCTGGCGCTGTGCTCGCACACATCGCAAAAAATAGGAATACATTGGGCGGCTGTGACAGCTTGCGCGCTGGCCACATAGGTGAGTGAAGGAACAAGAACCTCACTTTGAGGCGGACACACAGCAGCCACAGCAAGATGCAAGGCGGCTGTGCCAGAATTGACAACGACGACGCGACCGCGCGCCACTCCAAGAAATTGCGCGATTTCTTGCTCGAAATGCGCCACTTCCTCCCCCATGCCAAGATAACTTGCGCCGCCAAGAACGCGCGCTACAGCGCACGCCTCGGCCTCGCCGGTCATGGAACGAGCAAGACGCGCATAGGGGAAAGCGTCAGGCAGTGCGTGCATAGGTTGTGCCTTCTGGCGGAAGGAGAGCAAAAAATGCCGAAATGCCTGCGGAAAGCAAAGCTTTCCACAGGCATTTCAAACGATCATTTAGCCAAGCTGTGCCAACAAAGTTTCCTTAATGGAGTCTATGCTGCCTTCGCCGTTGAGTTCAATATACTTTGTGGTGCCTTTTGCTGCCAAATCCTTGTAGAAATAGGCGGCTGCCAAGGTTCCGTCGGTGGTATTGTAGTAAATATCATGACGCTTGTTGATGGCGCCTTCGTCTTGATCGTCCGAACGAGCGGACAATTCGCCGTCACACACGCGGCATGCATCGCCGTTGGGCTTGATGGCGTCGATAAAGATATTATTGGGGTGGTTGTTGTTGTTCTTACAAAGACGACGCCCCATGATGCGATTCTTTGCCACTTCGCGGGGCAACAAAATTTCAATCACATAATCAAGCTTCATGCCTTCTGCTTGCAATGCGTCCCACAATTTTTCGGCCTGTACGGTGTTGCGGGGGAAACCGTCCAAAAGCCATCCGTCTGCGCCATTGGTTTTCAAGGTCTCAAGCACCATGGGAATGGTAATATCGTCGGGCACCAAATCGCCGCGGTCAATAAATTCCTTTGCTTTTTTGCCAAGTTCTGTACCACCGCCGATGTGCTCGCGGAAAATAGCGCCGGATTCAATGTGGGCAAGGTTGTATTTGCCCTTGACCAAGTCGCCTTGTGTTCCTTTACCGCTGCCATTGGGGCCAAAGATAAGAATATTCACCAAAAACCTCCTTGTGCTGCGCCGGAGCGCGTTCGTTGACTTTTTTTGCGAAGACATATTCATTTCACAAAAAGCGACAGCACAAACCGACGCTCAATCGCGCCAATTCACACCACGCACACTCTCGTGAAATATGTCACTTGCTCAAAAAGAAGCTACGCGCAAACGCTGCCCTTGTCAAGGACATATGACGAAACATACTCATTTTCAAAAAAATACAATCCTTGCAAAAATATCACATTTTTTGTATAGTCAGGGCATGCCGAATAAAACCCCTGCCATCATGATTCAAGGCACCTGCTCAAATGCAGGAAAAAGCCTTTTAACTGCTGCATTGTGTCGCATTTTCCTCCAAGACGGATACCGCCCCGCCCCCTTCAAATCGCAAAACATGGCACTCAATTCCTTTGTGACCCAAGACAATTGCGAAATGGGACGCGCACAAGCGCTGCAAGCCCTCGCCTGCGGACGCGCGCCGGATGTGCGTATGAATCCCGTCCTGCTCAAACCAAACTCAGACACAGGCTCCCAAGTCATTGTCATGGGCAAGGCCGTCGCACATATGCCCGTGCGGGAATATATCGCCTACAAACCCACAGCATGGCACAGCATTACACAAGCCTACGATAGCCTCGCCGACGACGCCGACATGCTCGTCATCGAAGGCGCCGGCTCCCCTGCTGAAATCAATCTCAAAGCACACGACATTGTCAATATGGCCGTGGCACGATATGCCAAGGCGCCTGTGCTGCTCTGCGCCGATATTGACAGAGGCGGCGCCTTTGCGGCGCTGGTGGGCACCATGGCGCTCCTTGATGCGAGTGAAAAAAAGCAGGTCGCGGGGTTTATCCTCAATAAATTTCGGGGTGATAGCTCGCTGCTAGACTCTGCCCTGCGCGACATCTCAGCCCTCACAGGCGTCCCCTTTGTGGGCATTGTGCCGCACATTCACGGGCTGCACTTGCCGGAAGAGGATTCTGTGAGCTTTCGCCTCAACACATGCCTTAACACATGCCTCAACACTTGCCTCAACGGGGCATGCGCCGCGCCCCGACAGGATTTCCGACAGGATTTCCGACAGGCACAGGAATATTGTGCACAAAACGCGCACAACGCACAAAGCCGCACAGAGCCGCATGACATGCTCGACATCGCCCTCATCGACCTGCCTCACAGCAGCAATATCACGGACTTTGACGCCTTGGGCGTGGAAAACGATGTGCGCGTGCGCATTGTACGCCGTACAGACGCACTCGGAATACCAGATATTTTAATCATCCCGGGCACAAAAAACACACTTGCAGACATGGCATACCTGAACAGCAGCGGCCTTGCCCACGAAATAGTGCAACGCGCACCACACATACACTGCATACTCGGCATCTGCGGCGGCTTGCAAATACTTGGCGCTGTCATTAACGACAGCCTCGGTGTCGAAGGAAGAGCGGGAGAACACATGCCCGGACTCGGGCTTTTGCCCCTCAGCACAGATATGCGCACGCAAAAGACATTACGCCTCTGCAAGAGCCTGTACAAGCAAAACACTCCTGTGTATGGCTACGAAATTCACCACGGGGATACGCGTGTTCTCTCAGACGCCCTCCCTTCGGACGCAACATGTATGCCCGTCATCCACCATGAGGACGGACGCGTGCTCGCGTGGGAAAAGAATGCGGCGAAGCAAAACGGCGCCGGAACCAAAGGCGCCGTAAAAGAAGTCACTGAACAAAAAGTCATGAGCCAGCGCATTCTCGGCACCTATATACATGGAATACTTGATAGCGACACATTCCGCCGCGCTTTTTTGGACGATGTGCGACAGGCCAAGGGGTGGCAGAGAAAGGAGCGCACCACAAGCTATGACCTCAACCCACACCTTGACGCACTCGCCGCAGCCGTGCGTAAATCTGTTGATATGTCATTTATTTATCAATTACTACACGCACAAAAGCGATAACAGAGAACGCGTTCACGGCGTCCTCATTGTGCTTTTTTTGAAAGGGGGTTTGGGGAAGACTTTTTTATGGAAGGGGGACTTTTTTCTTGGGGGGGAAAACTTTTTTCAAAAAAAGCCCCCCCCACATGCTTTTCCAAAAAACCTTGAGCCTTTACATACTCGACAAAGATTCAAGCTCTGTTTCGGTAAGCAACTTATCAAGATCCAACAAAATGAGCAATCTGTCCTCTAGCTTACCAACACCGCGCATATATTCCGAACCTATGCCAGCCACCACTGCCGGCGGCGGTTCCACGGTGGATTCCTTAATGCGCAATACTTCGCACACTGCATCCACAACAAAGCCGACAATTTGCCCCGCAAGATCCATGACCTTAATACGTGTCTGACTATCATGCGGTGCCGCTTGCATGCCAAAACGCTTGCGCATATCTATGACGGGAATAACCTTGCCGCGCAAATTGATGACACCTTCCACAAAGGCTGGGGCATTTGGCACCTTCGTTATGGGCATCATCCGAATGATTTCTTGCACTTTTAAAATATCAACACCGAATTCTTCTTCGGCAATTTTAAAAGTAACAAGTTGGATGAGGCTGTTGTCGTCGGAGCCGTGATAGGTACTCTTGGTGTTGTCCATACTATGTCCTCTATGATTGGTCTTTTCATCCGAAAGTTTCTCGCCACGCGTTTTTTACCACACATCCGCAAAGGACGTCACAACAAATTCTTGAATGATTTCGCGATTATGCGCGATGCACTCCGCTTGCCCTACAAGTTTTGCCCTGTAACACGGAGGAACATAACAAAAAAAATGGCAGGCGACAAGTTATTTGCCTTATCGTCCATTTTGCCTGTGACAATAGGGAGTTTTCACAAAGGAGAAAAAAAAATCTCATTTCCATACACCTCTTACGCCCTTACGTAAAAAAAACAAAATTTAATTATTACATTTCAAACAATTAAGTATTTCAACCAAAAAGTCCTTTGAAGCAAATAATCCATTGAAATTTTCTGCGAGATTATGTAGGTTGACCGTGACAGGATGCTCAGGTGAGGCACGCAGTGCCCCGCTTGGCACAGACGTGCAAGATTTTATGCTTTTGTAACAATTGGATTTATTATGAATACGAAGAGATCGCTCCTCTATGTTTTTACGCCGGTAGTTATTCTTTTTCTTACCATATCTCTTGTTGCACTCATATTGCACCAAAAGCTTGCCTACTCTGTACAAAGTCTTGCCTTTGTAAGTGAAACAATCCTTGCCGTCTGTATGGGAGCTGTCATTTTTGCCGGCATCCTCACCTACTTTGTCCTGCATCGCCTCATCAAAGAACAAATGCAGCAGCAAAATGTCACACATCGCATGATGGGGCTTGCAGAACTCGCCACATGGGACTACGCCCCCCCCGGCATCATCACAGTCAATTCCCACTTTCTCAACATCCTTGGCAGAGCCGCGGAGGGCAATGTTTTTGACGCGCAAGAAATGTCCTACCTCATGCATCCAGAGGACTACGAAAAAAGCATTTTCGCCCCACATGCACAGCAGCATATTCACAATTTGTGCAAAGAATACAATGAAGTATTACGTTTTTCACACGCCCAAGGGCGCTGGCACTACATTCGTATCAAAGGCCAATTATGCAAGAACACCCAAGGCCTCTTTGCCCACTGGGAAGGCATCGGCATTGATGTCCACAACGAATATATCGCCGCATCACAGGGCGACGCCATGCAACACCGCCTCAAGCAAAATACACTCACAAAGGATGCCACGCACGGAGAAGACGAAGCAAGCAGCGTGCTCTTCTACGAAAAATCACTTCTTTACAAAGTCTTGAACTGCATCCCCGATCTTATCTATTTTAAGGATACAGAAGGGCGCTTCCTCGGCGCAAACCGCGCATTCCTCGACTTTATTCAGCTCGAACTCTCGCAAGTACGCGGTCGCCTGCTTGCCAATATCAAGGTGCCACTCGTCCTCACAGAAAAGGAATACGACATTTTTCGCAGCGAAGACGCCATCGCCCTGAAAACAAATCAAGTGTTGCATCGCGAGGTCGTATTCACATTTACAGACGGCAGCCAGCGCCCAATCGAAATATACAAGTCTGCCCTGCGTGACCATTTTGGCAATGCCATCGGCGTTGTAGGCATCGGGCGTGACATCTCCGACCATAAAACCGTCGAAAAAGCCCTCCTCCAAACAAAGGAAGAGGCGCTCGCCGCCAACAGAGCAAAGAGCGACTTCCTCGCCAATATGAGCCACGAAATACGCACGCCCCTAAACGGCATCATCGGCCTCAACCACCTCGCACTCACACATAATCCGCCGACAAATATCAAAACGTACTTGGACAAAATTGATTTCTCAGCCAAGACACTCTTGAAAATTGTCAATGATATTCTCGACTTTTCTAAAATCGAAGCCGGCCATATGCAGCTCGAATATACAGATTTTCGCATCGAACGCAGTATCCAATTCGCCCTCGACATGCTCCAACCACAAACTGACGAACGCAATATATACCTCAAATATGAATGTAAAGGAAAGCTCCCTGAATATGTCATGGGCGACCCCCTGCGCCTACGTCAAGTCATACTCAACCTGCTCAACAATGCTGTGAAATTTACCCACGAGGGCGGCGTCACCATCACCCTCACCTGCCACACTCCCATAGACAACCAATGCGATATAACCTTTGCCATCGCAGACACAGGCATTGGCATGACCCCCTCGCAAGTGTCAAAAATATTTCAACCATTTATGCAAGCAGACGCCTCTACGACCCGTCGCTACGGCGGAACAGGCCTTGGCCTGCCCATCACACGCTCCCTCATCGAAGCCATGGGCAGCGAGCTTGAAGTCATCAGTGAGCAAGGCGTGGGCACCACATTCCAATTCACGCTCCACATGCAAATACCTACAAATGTTCGCGAAGGACGCGATTTTGATACGGGCGGCAAGGACTCTGTAGATGTCTTGCAAGACAAAAACATTCTCCTCGTGGAAGACAATGAAATCAACCAGCTCATCGCCACAGAAGTCCTTGAAAATATGGGTATAAAAGTGACAGTCGCAGGTGATGGACAGCAAGGCGTCGACATGGCACTCCACGGTTCTTTCGACCTCATCCTCATGGACATTCAAATGCCCATCATGGACGGACTCACAGCCGCGCGCCTTCTCCGCACCAACGGCTACGACAAGCCCATTATTGCCATGACAGCCAATGCCATGAAGGAAGATCGCGTCAAAGCAAAGGAAGCAGGCATGCAAGAGCACATCGCAAAGCCCTTCGATGTGGCTGAATTGCAAAGTCTTTTGCAGACATGGCTCGAAGTTGCTTAAAAGATATTTTTTTGAAGGGGTTTGGGGGAAGGCTTTTTTTTCCTAAAAAAAGTTTTCCCCAAAACCCTTTCAAAAAAACTTTTAGACGTGACAGGGCACTAGCCTTTTTCTTTGGCCTCAACGCCTATCACAGAACTACTCCCCAAAAATCAGACAAGACAGCTCATTTTTAATGTTTCTCCTGTTTTACCTCGAAGACTCTTCTTCCTGTGAAGGCGAAAAGCTCAACATTTCGTTTGACGCAAAATCCATACAAGTATTGTCATTTCGAATGCATAGTCGCTCAGGGCAGGCTTTTCTTGTAAGGTTGCAAGACATACACATTTCCGCTCCGCTTCGCTCTGCGGAAGAGGTGCCCGTTTCGACAATCAAAGATACTGCCACCACGCTCTCTCATCGGGTGAACTACTCGCAAGAGTGTTTGCAAATCCACGATTGCCGTCAAAGAATGTAGAAAAGTGTTTAGGCGCTGTCGTCAAATAGCGAATTTTTGTGTTATATCAAGGAAGATGAATTTA
>CAYJGA010000091.1:0-7131 GCA_964369255.1 uncultured Desulfovibrionaceae bacterium | reverse complement strand
AAAGTTTCCCCCCACACCCCCCTTCAAAAAAACCACCTGTTTAACTAAACAATCGGCGCTTTCGGATGGAAGGCTTGAAAGGTATTTTTAAGTAAACCATTGTTTAGATAAAGAATCGGCGTTTTTTGATGGAAGGCTTGAAAAGTATTTTTAAGTGAACTCTTAAGGTGAGTCCAAATTTTTACGATATTTGGGTGTGCATATGAAATCAGTTGTCACAACATGCGCGTATTGCGGCTGCGGCTGTAACTTCGTCGTGGAGAGTAGCCACGACCGTATTGTGGGCGTTCGCCCTAAAGCAGACCATCCTGTGAGTCAAGGTATTTTGTGTGCAAAGGGCTTACTTGGACACGGCTTTGTGCGTCATCGGGATAGGCTGCGCTCCCCTCTTGTACGACAGGCGGATGGGGTGTTGAGGGCTGTATCGTGGGACGAAGCGCTGGACGTCGTGGCGGAACGTTTGGGGCAAGTGGCGCAAGCGGCGCCGGAGAGTCTTGCGTTTTTTAGCTCTGCGCGTTGCACCAATGAAGAGAATTATCTTGCGACAAAGCTTTGTCGTTCTGTGCTTAAATCTCCTCATATTGACCACTGCGCCCGCCTCTGACACAGCCCCACTGTGGCTGGTCTGGTCACATCCTTTGGCTCCGGCGCCGCGACAAATAGCCTCGAAGACATTCGCCGCGCCAAGTGTATCCTTGTTGTGGGTTCTAACACGTCTGGGCAGCATCCCCTCGCTTATGCGCGTATTACGGACGCTGTGAAGCATCACGGCGCAAAACTTGTAGTCGTCGACCCGCGCGCGACGCCTGTGGCAAAGCTTGCCCATATTCATGCGCCTATCAAGGCAGGGACAAACCTTGCACTCATCAATGCCATGATACATGTGATTTTGGCGGAGGGCTTGGAGGACAAAGCATTTATTGCAGAGAGGACGGAGGGCTTTGATGAGCTTGCCCGCTCTGTTGCTGCAACAACGCCGGAATGGGCGGAGGGTATTACGGGCATTGATGCGGAACATATCCGTAGTATGGCGCACTTGTATGCCACAAGTGGGGCATCTATGTTGCTGTATTGCATGGGCATAACACAGCAAGTGACAGGCACGGAGAGCTGTCGTGCACTTGCAAACCTTGTGATGCTGTGTGGCATGGTGGGGCGTGCGTCCACCGGACTTTTACCCCTGCGCGGTCAGAACAATGTCCAAGGTTCGTGTGACATGGGGGCTTTGCCGGATTGCTTGCCCGGCTATGTGCCTGTGGGGACGGAGGCGGCTGTGGCACGCTTTGGTGCTGTGTGGGGCGATTTTGCCAATACTGCGGGGCTGAAGCTGACGGAATGCCTCGGCGCCATCCACGACGGGCGCATCAAAAATCTTTTTATCATGGGTGAAAATTCCCTTCTTTCCGACCCTGATGTGGAGGGGACGAAGAAGGCGCTGGCGAGTCTTGATTTTCTTGTGGTGCAAGACCTTTTTATGACGCCCACAGCGGAATTTGCCCATGTGGTCTTGCCTGCCGCCAGCGCCCTTGAAAAGGACGGGACTTTTACGAATACGGACAGACGCGTTCAACTTGTACGCGCGGCACTTGCGCCCCTGGAAGGCACGCGCCCCGATTGGCGCATTTTGAACGAACTGATTACACGCCTGACAGGTCAAGCCCCTTATGCCAGTCCGGAAGAAATTTTTGAGGAAATACGGACGCATGTACCAAGCTACGCAGGCATGACCTATGCGCGCCTTGAGCGCGAGCAGGGTTTATGTTGGCCTTGTCCTCATGAGGAGCACGAGGGCACACCGACATTGCATTGCGGCGCCTTTGTGCGCGGCAAGGGGCTTTTCACGGTGAACACCTTTGAGGCGCGAGGGCAACAAGTGAGTGAGGAATTTCCGCTTATGCTTATTACGGGGCGCTTACCACATCATTACCATACTGGGACGATGACGCGTCGTTCATGGGCATTGGAGCGCGAGGCGCCTCTGGCACTCTTGGAAATGCACCCTGACGACGCCGCGGTCATAGGAGCTCGCAGTCACTGGAATGTGCGTATCACATCCGCGCGTGGAAGCGTGCGAGCCAAGGTACATGTGACGAAGGACATCCGCAAAGGCCATGTATTTTTGCCATTCCACTACCTTGAGAGCGCGGCGAATACATTGACGAGCCACGAGCATGTGGATCCCTTGGTGAAAATCCCCGAGTTTAAGGTGAGCGCTGTTTCTGTGGTAGTGGTGGATTGAGAACTTGTTTAAACGCACTGCAAAACAAAGAAAATTGTGCTTACAGAAGGCGGCGCATATGCAGACACTCACAAAGAACCCTGTATGATATTTTTGATGTCGTGCTTTGCCTTTTTACAAGAGGTTGGCACAAGCATTATATGAACTGTGTGCAGTTATCAAGAGGTACGATATGTCAAGCGAAAAAGATGCTTTTATCTCAGCGCTAAAGCAGTTTGCAGAAACTTTGACAGCATATGTCTCAGACAAGAGCAATGATTGGAAGGTAAAAGGTTTTATTGATACTGAGCACAGCATTTACGGAATTTCGTCAGACACAAAAATAATTTCAAAACTTCTTGAAATTCAATTATTTCCACTTTTTTTGGAGTTTGCGAAAAACAACAATTACCACATTGTGCTCGCTGAAAAGCAAAATTGGTATCCGGACTTGACATTTATCCATGCGACAAATGCAAGCATCAAATTTGCGGTTGACATCAAGACAACCTATCGCCTCGACGACTATGAGGGATTTTGTAATGGCTTCACTCTCGGGTCTCACGGCGAATATTTCAAAAACAGACTGAGTACGAAAAATATACAGTTCCCCTATGGTTCCTATCTAGCACATGTAACATTAGGTATTTTGTACACGCGGGCTTCAACGATTGCTCTCAATGAAACGCGCAAATACGACTATCAAGACCTCAATTGTATTCCATCCGTCACAAAGGATTTTTTATTCTTTGCAGAAGAAAAATGGAAAATTGCGAGCGATAAAAGTGGCAGTGGAAATACTGCAAATATTGGAAGCATAGACTATATACCAGATATTCTTGCAGGAAATGGCGTTTTTATCAATCTTGGAGAAAGTATATTTGATGAGTATTGGATAAACCAAGGAATCTTGAAAGTGCCAACTGTGCATGATGGAAAAGTCTACAAAACGCTTACGAAGCTCTCAGAATTTTTGGACTTCAAAAATCTCTCAAAAGAGTTGATAAACCCACGAAAAGTAAAAAGGAAAAATAAGGCATGAGCGTTCTTGTTCCCCCCATAAAATCGCAAGGCATTAAAACAAAACTTGTTCCATGGATTAAAGAACAAGTGAGGACTGTTAAATATAGACAATGGATTGAGCCATTTATGGGGACTGGCGTTGTCGCTTTTAATGTTCAGCCAAAATCCGCTCTCTTGTGCGATACAAACCCCCATATCATTAGATTTTATAATGCCTTAAAATCGGGCGAAATTTCTGTAGCAAAAGTGAAGAAACATCTTGAGATTGAGGGAGACATACTGCTCAAGAGTGAGGGGGAGCATTATTATGCAGTTCGGGAGCGTTTCAACAAGCAGCATAACCCTCTTGATTTTTTATTCATCAGCAGGGCGTGCTTTAATGGCATGATGCGCTTTAATAGGAAGGGTGGATTTAATGTCCCTTTTTGTCGAAAGCCAACCAGATTTGCTCAGGCTTTAATAACTAAGATTTGCAACCAAGTGAAGTATACAACTGAAGTTATTTCGTCCGGTGACTATGTTTTTAAGATGCAAGATTTTTCGGAAACACTCCTGTCTTCTACGAAAGATGATTTAATTTATTGCGACCCACCGTATATCGACAGGCATGTTGACTACTATGACTCTTGGAATATTGACGATGAGAACACTTTACACAAAGCATTAGCAAATTCACAATCAAAATATGTCATGTCAACATGGCTTAAAAACAAGTATCGCTCAAACACACATATTTTCACAATATGGAGTGATTGCTACATACAAGTGCACGAACATTTTTACCATATTGGAGCTAAAGAAACTCATAGGAACCCGATGCTCGAGGCACTGCTGACAAACTTTTCGATTGATGGCGTGAGAGAGGTAAAAAATTTAGATATAGATAACTTAGACTTATACTCAACCCCCAAAAAGAAGTTTGTGCAAGGGAATTTATTTGCAGGGTATTTGTCACAGGGCGAGTAACTACCCCACGACCTTTTCACTGTGTGATGCGTGCCTAATAATACGCATTACCACCACTGTCTTCTGAAAACTACCTTCTTATTTTTCTGCACTCGTGCAAAACGTGTACTCCCTTGGTTTTTTTACAACAAAAAAACAATATCAATACACAGCTTTTTTTGTTAAGCTCTTTTCATGGATGCAAGAACACTTTTACGCAAAAGGTTTGTGGCGACAGGGCAAGTGCAAGGCGTGGGATTTCGCCCCTTTATCTATCGTATTGCCCATGAACACGCGCTCACAGGCACAGTGAGCAATACGTCGGAAGGGGTGGTCATAGAAGTACAGGGCACAGCCCCGCGCATTTCTGACTTTCTCACAATGTTTCACGCCCAGCTCCCTCCACTGGCCGTACTCACCCACTTGAGCACGCAGGATGTGCCCGTGCGCCACAATGAAGACGACTTTCGCATCGTTCATAGCACAGGGAGCGGCGCCCACGCCGTCCTCATAAGTCCCGACACGGCTCTGTGTGACCAATGCCGCGCCGATATGCAAGACAGCGCAAACAGACGCTTCAATTATCCCTTCACAAATTGCACCAACTGCGGCCCGCGATACACCATCACGCACAGCATCCCCTATGACCGCGCCACCACATCCATGGCCTGTTTTGATATGTGCGCCGATTGCCTCGCCGAATATGAAAACCCCCTCGACCGTCGCTTTCATGCCCAGCCCAACGCCTGCCCCGCTTGTGGCCCCCGCCTGTGGTTTATGGAAACTCAGGCCGCGCAAGATGACATTCGCACACACCATAATGATGATACTGATGCTGCCTTGCACGCGGCAGCCAAGGCCTTGCACCGCGGGCAAGTGGTCGCCGTCAAAGGGCTTGGTGGGTTTCATATCTGCTGTGACGCCATGCAAAGCGCAAGCATCGCACGCATACGTGAAAAAAAATGTCGTCCCCACAAAGCCCTCGCTGTCATGGTACCAGATATAGCCACGGCGCACCGCGTCGCCCACATTACTCATAAGGAACAGGCACTGCTCCTGTCCGCAGAGAAGCCCATTGTCCTCTGCGCCCGCCGCGAAGGCGTCTTGCCTCATGACATCGCACCAGACACAGACACTGTCGGTGTCATGCTTGCCTACACACCGCTCCATATTGCGCTTTTCCATGTCTATTCGGAGACTTGCGACAATAACACACTGCCAGCGCTTGTCATGACCTCCGGAAATGCGGGCGGCGACCCTATTTGCCTTGGCAATCGAGAAGCCGTGCGACGCCTGAGCCCCTTTGTAGACGCCTTCCTTTTGCACGACAGGGACATACTGGTACGCACAGACGATTCCGTGTGCGCCCTGCATACTCATGGACAGCGCGAACATGAACGCGAACAAGAGCAAAAGCAGCAGCACGAACAACACGCGAAGAAGCAAGAGCACGCGCATCCCGTGTTTTATCGTCGCGCGCGCGGCTATGTGCCCCGCCCTGTAAATATCCCCGTGCGTCACTCGGTGCACGGTGTACAGCGTCGCGCGCCTGTTGTACTTGGCATGGGTGCGCAGCTCAAGAGCACGCTTTGTCTCACGCGTCAGAGTGACACAGATACGCAGGCCGCCGCCTTTCTCAGTCAGCATGTGGGTACGCTGCATAATATGGAAACATTTTCTTTTTATCAAGAGGTGTTGGCACATTTGGAAATGCTGCTCCAAGTCAGACCGAATATGATTGTCCACGATCTGCACCCTGATTTCTTATCAACACACGCAGCCAAGGAGCTTGCCTGCGAGCGCGGCATCCCCTGTCATGCATTACAGCATCATTTTGCTCATGGTTACAGTGTGTTGTCGGAGAACACACACACAGACAAGGCACTTGTCCTCGCGCTTGATGGCACAGGTCTTGGCGACGACGGGACGCTGTGGGGCGGTGAGTTGCTTCTGATTCATATGGAAGCAGGGGTACAGCGTCGCATCGGTCGCCTCAGCCCCTTTGTCATGCCCGGCGGGGAAAAAGCTATCCATGAACCATGGCGCCTTGCTGTGGCACTGGCCTTGTCTTCGCCCACCCCTGTGGACGCTGTTTCAAATACTCTTATGGACACATTGGGCGTCAGCGATTTTGCTTTGCGCGCCGTCACCGAAATGATAGAGCGCCGTGTCAACTGTATAGAAACATCCAGCGCCGGACGCCTGTTTGACGCCCTTTCCGCCGCGCTTGGCATCTGCGGGCATATCAGTTATGAAGGGCAAGCAGCCATCCGCTTAGAAAGTGTACAAAACGCCTTAGCTGCAACAACAGGGGATAAACATAAGCTGTCATCCCAGATGTCGAGCCACATGGAGTTCTACAATCTCTTCCCCAAAAAAGTGGGGGCGTTGTGGGAGCTTTCGTCCCCCGTACTTTTTCATGCAAGCCTTGTCGTGGCAGAGCAGTACGACGTCGCGCACGCCGCGCAGTTTTTTCATAAGGAATTAGCACGCGGTTTCGCAGCTATGACCGCACACGCCGCACAAGAGCACAATGTGCGCACAGTGGCACTCACAGGCGGCGTTATGCACAATAAAACCATACATCGCCACTTAACACACATGCTGCACGCGCACGATCTGCGCGTCCTCACCCACAAAAATGTTCCTGTTGGCGATGGAGGCATCGCGCTCGGACAATGCGCATGGGGGCTTTGGCAGAACGCAGAATTTTGAAATAATAATGAATTTTTTGTTTTTTAAGAAACATTCACACTCACACCTACAAAGAAGCAGCAACGCGCAAAAGGAGAAACAATGCTCTCAGAACACGAAGTCATAAGCACCCTGAACATGCTTCGCAACGAACATTTGGACGTGCGAACGGTCACCTTGGGCATCAGCCTTTTTGATTGCCAAAGCCATGATATTGATGTCTTTACAAGTAATGTCCGTAAAAAGATACA
>CAYJGA010000090.1:0-7173 GCA_964369255.1 uncultured Desulfovibrionaceae bacterium | reverse complement strand
ACCAGCTGTTTAGATAGACAATCGGCGCTTTCGGATGGGAAACTCAAAAAAACATTTGAGATAAATGCGCAAAGCGAGTCAGCTTTTAAAAAACAAATCGAAATCACATAACATTTTTTCGATGAAGCCACAATTCACCCTTTACAGAGCGTGCATAGAAACGATATAAGCAACGCAAACATTTTTTCCACAAAGGTATTCACATGAGCACATACACTCACTGCCTCACGACTTTGGAAGCAACACCGCGCACATGGCTTATTACAGGCGTTGCCGGATTCATCGGTTCCAACTTACTGGAAACACTCCTACAACACAAGCAAACTGTGGTCGGTCTCGATAATTTTATGACAGGGCACCAGAAGAACCTCGACATGGTGCGCCAGAGCGTCGGTGAACAGGCATGGCAAAACTTCACGTTCATCGAAGGCGACATCCGCGACCTTGATACCTGTCACAAAGCGTGTCGCGGTGTTGACCATGTGCTTCACGAAGCCGCCCTCGGCTCCGTACCTCGTTCCATTGATGACCCTATCCTTACAAATACGTGCAACATTGACGGTTTTCTCAACATGCTTGTGGCTTCCCGCGATGCACAGGTCAAAGCCTTCGTCTATGCCGCTTCTTCTTCCACTTATGGCGACTCGCCGACCTTGCCAAAGCAAGAGGATGTCATCGGCAATCCGCTTTCCCCCTATGCTGTGACGAAATATGTGAATGAGCTGTATGCCGATGTTTTCGCGCGGAGCTACGGTTTTGCCAGTACAGGGCTTCGATATTTCAACGTCTTCGGACGCCGTCAGGATCCTGAGGGTGCCTATGCCGCAGTTATTCCCCAGTGGTTTGCCGCCCTCCTTCATGGGACGGATGTGTTCATCAATGGCGACGGCGAAACGAGTCGAGACTTTTGCTATATCGACAATGTTGTGCAAATAAATATCCTCGCTGCCATGGCGCTTGCCCAGCCCGAGGTCATACGCGCGCATACAAAGAGTGATTTTAATCATGCAGAGCAAAGTCATGTATATAATGTCGCTTTTGGAGGACGAACGACTCTGAACGAGCTTTTTGCACTTATCCGCGACGAAGTTGCGCCCCACAAGTCCGAAGCTGCGCAGGCACGCGCCATCCACCGCGATTTTCGACGCGGCGACGTGCGCCACTCCCATGCAAACATCGAGCGCGCCCAATCACGCCTTGGCTACGCACCCACACACGACGTGCGAGAGGGGCTTGCCCTTGCTGCTGCGTGGTATGTGGAGCATCTGACGAAATGACGACGTCGACAAATGACGTGGCACAAGAGGTAGGCAATGCAAGAAAAAACCCTGCGTGATATTCTAGAACAAGTAGCCACACAGCGCATGAGCGTGGAGCAAGCACTCGAGCGTAGCCGCCTTGCGCCCATTGAAGATGTGCTCTGCGGACTCACCCTCGACAGCCACCGCCAAGTGCGCACCGGCATTGGCGAAGTCGTCTTTGCTCAAGGAAAGAGCGACGCGCAGCTTGTTGCAGCTATGCAAGGTTTGGCCGCGCACGCGCCGGTCCTTGCCACGCGTGTCAGCCTTGAGCAAGAACGCCTTCTCTTGACGCATTTTTCATCGCACGAGCACAAACCCATCAGCACCTTGCGCGAAGGCCGACTCTTCAGCGTGGGCGCAGAGTTGCCCGCTCCCCCTTTTCCCACAACGGGTGATGTGATTGTGGTGTCTGCCGGCGCTGCTGATGCGCCTGTGGCTCTTGAGGCCTTTGGCGCGCTACGCTTTTGGGGCATCAACGCGGGCTGTATTTCTGACGTGGGCGTGGCGGGATTGCATCGCTTACAGCCCCACCTTCCCGCCCTGCAAAAGGCGCGTCTTATCATCGCGGTGGCAGGCATGGAAGGAGCGTTGCCGGGTGTGCTGGCAGGTTTTGTGCGCTGTCCGGTGCTGGCTGTTCCCACATCTGTGGGCTATGGTGTGGGCAAGGACGGGCACGCGGCGCTCTCAACCATGCTCTGCACCTGTGTGCCCGGCGTGGCTGTGTGCAATATTGACAACGGCTTTGGCGCCGCTGCATTTGCTGTGAAGACGATGCGGCATTAAAGCAAAGCTACTCTCCCGTCATTGTTGCAGATTTTTTTAGCTTTTTTCTTGGGAGGGGGGGCTTTTTTCCCTAAAAAAGTTTTCCCCCCACAAGCCTTTTCAAAAAAACTTCGGAATGACGTGAACCTACACCGCTCGTTTATAAGCAAAGTCACAACGCGCATAATGAGCGATGGTCTCAAAGAGCTGCGGCGGATCGAAGGGCTTTGTGAGATGCTCTTGCATGCCGGCCTTCATGCTCTTTTGCCTGTCCTCCGCCATGGCGTGCGCAGAGACAGCTACGATGGGTAAGCGGTCAAAGCGGGCATCTTGTCGAATTTTCTTGCTCGCCGAAAGGCCATCGAGGTGAGGCATTTGAATGTCCATGAGCACAATGTCAAAGTGTGCTTTGTGGATTTGATTGACAGCCTCCACGCCGTCGTTGGCGCACGTCACAGTGCAGCCCATACTTTCGAGCACTTCTGTGGCGATAATGCGGTTGATTTCATTGTCCTCCGCAAGAAGCACTTTGACGCCGTGCAGATCGTAGTCAATGTCGGGGGCGGCAAGCTGGCTTTCGGGAATAGCGCTTGGGGGATGCAAAAAGAGCGTAGCTGTAAAGACGGAGCCGCGGCCAAGCTCGCTTTCCACAACAATATCGCCGCCCATGAGCTGTGCAAGGCTTCTTGAAATGGTGAGGCCAAGACCTGTGCCTCCGAAGACGCGCGTCGTGGTGACATCTGCCTGAGAAAACTCCGTAAAAATTGTTTTTAATTGTTCCTGCGAAATACCAATGCCTGTGTCTTCGATGCGTAACTTAAGGCAAATGGGGTCGTTTGACTGGCACGCATCGCATACGGAAATGTGGATGGAGACGGAGCCTTCGCCGGTAAATTTGATGGCATTTCCGGCGATATTAAAAATAATTTGCGTCAAACGCAAAGGGTCGCCGTCCAAATAGTCCGGGACGTTGGCGTCAAGGACGGTGCGCAATTCGATAGCCTTGGAACGTGCAGCCACACTTAAATTGGCGGTGACATTGTTCATGAGCTTGTGAATAGAAAAAGTGGTTTTTTCCAGCTGTAACTTGCCGGACTCAATCTTTGAGAAATCCAAAATATCATTGACAATTTGCAAAAGATTTTCTGAGGAGACGAACACTTTGTCTAGATAGTTCATCACCTTGTCATCGTTTGTGACTTCCATGGCAAGACGAGTCATGCCTAAGATGCCATTCAATGGAGTACGAATTTCGTGGCTCATGTTGGCGAGGAACTGCCCCTTGGCAAGGTTGGCTTCTTGCTCAAGAATTTTTTCCTTTTGCAATTCCAGTGTTTCGGTGATGTCCGTGATAATGGAAAGACGAGCTTTTTCTTGGTCCTCCCATGAAATACAGGCGTCTATGTGCTGCAAGTGCTTGTTGGAAGCCTTGTTATATGTGTTCCAAATAAAGGGCGTGGATTGATTCTTGATAACAGAGTTGGTGCAAAATGAACAGGGCTCGTCGGCATTCTGGAAGACCTTGTAGCATGGCTCGGAGATGATTTTTCCGCACTGAAAAAACTCATACACCTTCTTATTACAATAAAGAACCTCATAGGTATTCATATCGGAGATGTAGATAGGCATAGGAAAAGCATCAAACATATTTTGCACTTGCATGCGTTTTCGTTCAATATCCTTGCGCGCACGTCTGAGCTTGCGCGTGTAGAAAAAAAGGACGGCAACCAATATCGCAAGCAAAGCAATGGTGCCTACGAGAAGATTGACACTTGCATAGGATAAAAACTGTACAAAACGAGACACATAACTCGGCCTTGTGGTGTGATTGAGCAGAATGTTACTAAATCTATCCTGTGGAAATGCCGCTATAGCCTTATTGAAAACCGAAATAAGACAGGGATTTACTGAGTCTCTAAAAAGAAATGACAGTCTGTCATAAAGGGGCAGAAGGTTCACAATGCGCAAGAGAGGATAGCCACCTTCAGCAATGGCAATACGCGCCGCGTAGACATTTTCAAAGGTATAGTCCGCCACGCCGTCCGCCACCGCTTGATAAGCGGCGTTAATATCTTCAAAAAGGAGCATTTCATGATTGGGAAATGTCGTGCGCACAAATTCAATAACGACGGGATGCAGCTCGGACACGGCAAAGACACTGTTTGACGCGAGGGAATACTGCTTGCCAATCATGGCAATGGGGGCCGCAAGAAAGGTGTCGGACACGATGGCATTGAGTTCCTTTGCCTTCGCAGGGTTTGTGTCATAGCTCATATGCATATCGCTCTTGCCAAGACTTAAATCCTTCAAGGCTTCCGCATAGGTGCGCTGGTGGAGAAATTCAAACTTCAGGCCGGTGAGGTCGGCAATGAGCATGAGTATTTCGTAATTGATACCGGCGACGGACTGCGTCTCGGCATCAAACTCTTCAAAAGGAGGCCAGAAAGCGTCATAGGAGATACGTAGAGGAGGCGCTTGCGCGACAAAATCCCGTTCTTTCTCTGTCAATATAAAAGGGCTGCCTGCCAGTGCGGGACGCGCCCCGACACAGAGACACAGACATACAAGCAGAATAACAGACAAGCCTACAAACAGCCAATGTATATACCTTTCTTGAAAATTCCATGAGATATAAGCCATAGAAAATGCCTTCTTAAACTCTTCACGCGAAAGTATGCCAAGTTGTACAAAAACACGTTGCGTCTTTAGCGAAAAAGCTCTTAATATAAAACACCTACAAACACTGGTGCTCAATGTAGTAAAGAAATATCAACTGTGAGCCTCGTCTGCGTGCAAAATTGCCACGAGGATTGTGTTAATATTGTAGTCCATTAGGCGAGAGAAAGTCAAGAGCTCTTCATAGCAAAAGCAAGGAAAATCCACGGCATTCTGATTGTATGAATCATTCTCAATTATGCTTGCCAAATACCCTTGAGAGTGTGTCAAAGCAGCAAGTAAGACAAGGATGACTTGTGAGTTGTTTTTTATTTTAATAGTCAGTGTTCTTACATATTTTTCATTCAAACGCGCCGATTGCAGAGTTAAACAGAAGGTTTTTTTGAAAGGGGTTTTGGGGGAAAGCTTTTTTTCCTAAAAAAGTTTTCCCCCAAGAAAAAAAGAAGTTTCTATTGACGACATTAAAAAAAGAATGGCAATATACTCACAGATTATGCTTGTTAAGATTGGCGAACCCTGTACTGCCGCCGGCGAGCCTCTTGCCTCAGCGCGAGCCTCTTATGGAATGAGTAGGGAGCGTCTCTTTTCCATAACCTCATTGCGAGGAGGAACGAGTGACGACATGGCAATGCAGAAAGCTCTGAGGCTCAAGAGAGCGTATGACAAAATGATTGAGAACACTTCTTACCATCGGACTACGAATGGTTGGAATGATAGCAGCTTTCTGAGAAAGCGCACAGTACATGACAAACCAAGAGGCATACGTTCTCTTGCTGCTGTTTCGGGGGAAGCTTTTGTCAAAAAAAGCTTCCCTTATTTTTTATAGCTACAACGAAGGATTAAGGCGCATCATGCAGGTAAGTGTTAAGGCTGTTGGCTACATGGCTGCTCTTGGGGCAGTGTTTTTATGGGCGGGCAACTTTGTGGTCGCCCGTGCAGTGGCGGCGGATATTGCCCCATTTACGATGAATTTTTGGCGATGGCTCATGGCTTTTGCCTGTGTTCTGCCCTTGGCGCTGCGAAAAAGAGATTTATGGCGTGAAGATGTGCGTATCGCGCGGGTAAACCTCCCCTATATGGCGCTCATGGGTGCCATCGGAGTCACTTTTCTCAACGCGCTCTTTTATAAAGCCGGGCAAAGTACAAGCAGCATTAACATGGTGCTCTTTGTGCCATCGGCGCCCATTGTTATCCTCCTCCTCTCACGCATTTTTTGCGGTGAACCCATCACAAAACGCCGCATTTTCGGCCTTATCACCATTCTTATTGGACTTGCCATCCTCCTGTCCCGAGGTTCATGGGACAACCTCATCAATGTTCATTTTAATGTCGGCGACTTGTGGAGCCTTGCAGGTGTCACTTGCTTCGGTCTCTATTCCTTTCTCGCGCGCTATCGCCCTAAGGGGATGAGTACGTTCGGTTTTCATGCCTGTGTCTTTTTTCTCGGTCTTGTCATGATGCTGCCACCCTTCGTCTGGGAGCTTTTCACGGAGCCACAAGCTCAATGGACGCCGGCCACAATTTTTGGTGTTTTTTATGCTGGTATTGGCTGTTCATTTGTGGCATATGTCCTTTGGACGGTGGCTATTGATCGTATTGGCGCCGTTGCGGCGGGGATGATTTACTACTCCATCCCCCTCTTTACCGCGCTGGAAGGCGTTTTCTTTCTTGGAGAAAGCGTCACCCTTGTGCATATACTTGGTGGATGCCTCATGCTTGTGGGCATCTTCCTCGCCATATTACAGAAACACTCATAAAGGAGTTATATATGAAAGCATTACTTATATGCGGCAGTCCTCGTAAGCAAAGTTGCACGCGCACAGCGCTCACAGAAGTGGCGCAGACCCTCGAAGCGCAAGGCATCGCCACAACCATGGTGAACATCGGCGCAAAGCCCATCAGCGGTTGTATTGCCTGCCAAAAATGTATTGAAACAGGCTATTGCATCCTCAAAGGCGATACCATCGTCAACGAATGTATTGATTTGATGAAGGAGAGCGACGCTCTCATCGTAGGTTCACCTGTCTATTACGCCGCGCCAAACCCTTCACTCTGCGCGCTCCTTGACCGCATGTTCTACTATAAATCCGACCCCTATGCCTATAAGCCCGGCGCCGCCATTGTGAGCTGCCGCCGCGCAGGCTCCACAGCCGCCCTCGATTGCTTGCAAAAGTTCTTCACCATTGCTCAAATGCCCATCGTCTCCTCCCAATATTGGCCTATGGTGCACGGCAACAGCCCCGAAGAAGTCGTGCAAGACGCCGAAGGTATGCAAACCATGCGTGTTCTTGCGCGCAATATGGCGTGGCTCATGAAATGTATTGAGGCCGGCAAGGGCAGCGTTCCCATGCCAGAGCAAGAAGACCGCGCATGGACAAACTTTGTGCGATAAGCTTTGTGAGTTAAATTCTGCGTAATATAGGCGCATTTGACG
>CAYJGA010000089.1:0-7220 GCA_964369255.1 uncultured Desulfovibrionaceae bacterium | reverse complement strand
CTCACAAGCAAGCCTTGAGCGCTACCTTGTGGACGGCGCTCCACTTGGTACAATCTTGCATCAAGAGCGATGAACGTCTTCCTCAAGAGAATGTTGCGGTTTTGCAGTACGCGCGTATGCGTGTGCATTATTTTTGCATGTCTGTTCTTTGTGTGCGCCTCTGCCATCGTTGCCAAGGCGGCAGCAAGCTTTGAGCCTGCATTCAAAACACTGGGTATTTTCAATGAACACACGGGGCAACGGATTGATTTAAACATCTGGTATCCGACATACAGTCGCCCGACCCCCACAAGTTATAATCCGTGGACGCTCACCGTAGTGCCCTATGGACGCGCCGCCAAGGGTCGTTTTCCCGCCATCATCTTGTCACACGACACTGTTGCAACGCGCTTCTCCTATCACGAGAGCGCCGCCAGCCTTGCACGAAGCGGCTTTGTTGTGATTGCCCCGCAGCATCGGGCAGATAATCAAGATGCGATGTCCCATATTTTCTCTGTGGAGCAACTTCTTTACAGGGTCGATGACATCCGCTTTGCCATCGACACCGTGCTCACACATACAGCGATAAAGGACAGCATCGACGAAACCCGCCTCGGCATCATAGGCTTTGGCACAGGCGGCACAGCGGCGCTCTTACTCGGCGGCGCCCTGCCTCAAGGCGACGGATGGGCGTCATATTGCGAACAGGCTCCACCAAGTTCCCCTTATTGTAATGCGTGGGGTAAGGGACGGATGCAAAAGATGGCGGAACAATTCCCCTTGCACGCATCGCTTGAAGACCCGCGCATCTCTGCTGTTGTGGCAGTGGCGCCCAATTATCCCATGTTCTTCGATAAGGCTGCGCTGCAAAGCTTTTTGCTGCCGCTGCTCCTCATAGAAGCGGAGTATGACAGCCTCAACCTTGCGCCGTGGAATGTCGGTGTTCTTGTAAATAATTTTCCGCGAGAGATTACTTTTGAGCGCATTGCCCGCGTCGACAGCCTCGACCTCATGTCCGCATGTCCGCCAAGGCTGCAACGAGACTTGCCGGAGCTGTGTGGTGCAGCACCGCTCCCCGTGCGACAAAGGGCGCGCGCGCAATTTGAAAGCCGTGTACAGCACTTTTTATTAGATCATCTTGGCACATTGACCCATTAACATTTTGTCATTTCTCGTGCTTTGTGAAGTCTAAAAACACCATAAGAATACTATCTCGGCATTTCGATTGTGTGAATTATTCTCAATAGTGCTTGCTAAATACTCTTGAGAGTGTGCCAAAGCTTCAAGTAAAACGCTGACCGTCAAGGATGACTTGTGAGTTGTTTTTCATCCGAAAGCGCCGATTGTTTAGGTAAACAGATGGTTTTTTTGAAGGGGGCCTGCCCAACGGGTGCCGAAGGCATAGCCGTTAGACGAGGAACGAGCCTTACGGATACAGAGAGCAGCGATGTTTGGGGGGAAAGCTTTTTTTTCCTAAAAAAAGTTTCCCCCCAAGAAAAAAACTTAAACAAAAAAATAAAAACAAAAACAAAAAAGCTTTCCCCTAAACCCCCTTCAAAAAAACAAATCTATGGTAAGACACCTTATTCCTCTTTTTGCAAGCTCCGCCCGATCCGATTTGCCACTCCCACCAATGCCTCTTGTGCAAGGTGTGCATAGCGCATGGTGACTTTTGGACTGTGATGACCAAGAATTTTTTGCACCTCGTAGAGTGAGGCACCTGCGGTTACAAGCATGCTGGCAAAGGAATGGCGCAGGTCATGGATGCGGACGTCGGTGAGATTGAGTTGCTTGCGTATTTTATTCCATGCAGGATAGAGCGAGACCAAGTGCCTCTCCTGCGATACCCCAGGGAAGAGCCATGCCCCTTGCCTGTTCTTGGCAAGATGGTTAATAATTTCAAGCGCCTCATCAGACAGAGGAATGTGGTGGGATTTACCGGACTTGGCAAGTGGGACTGTCAAGGTGCGCTCTTGTATATGCACATTTTCCCAGCGCGCAGTCAAAACTTCACTTTTTCGTGCACCGGTATAGAGCAAGAGTTGCAAAGCGAGCGCGCTTTTATTGTGCGGCATACTTTGCAGCACATCAAGGACTCGTTTCATTTCTTCTTTATTCAGATAGCGCGTGCGCGGAGTCTTTTCTGAAAGGGCACGGATCCCCTTACACGGATTGCGCATACTCTCCAAAATGCCCCACTGAACAGCAACCGAAAACAATGTCTTTATAACAGACAACATTCGATTACAAGAATTTGATTGCAAGCCTTGAGTGCGCAGGGTGTTTTGCCATGAGAGTATTTCACAACGCTTTATACCATGCAGAAGACGACTGCCAAATACTGGTAGGATATACTGTTCAAGTACACGTTTGTCGAGCTTCCAACTCCTTTTTTTAAGCTGAATATGGGGAATGTACTTTGCGATTACAAAGTGCTCCACTGTTAATGGCACCATGGAATTATTCATCTCTTGCTGTGGATCGCCCCCGCTTTGAATGATTGCTCGCACACGATAGGCATACTCACGCGCCGTCACAGCGCCCATATCTTGTGTTCCGCCAATCCGAAAATATCGCACCTTACTTTTAGGGAGTTTATATTTAAAATACCACGTCCCCGTTCCGGAGGGTCGATATTCCAAGAAAAACCCCTTCAAGTCTTTGTCCGCGTAATGTATGACCTGAGTAGGCGTTTCTTGCAATATATACACTAAAAAATCTTGAGATAAGAAACATTGTGGCATAAAGGCCTCCAGATTTACAATATATAGCTCTATCGGCTGCCATTGGCGAAATATTCATAGCCTTATGTCTACGCGCTCAAAAAGCTCAGGTCATTCCGATGTGTTTTTTTGAAAGGGCTTTGGGGAAAACTTAAAAAAATAAAAATAAGAGGGGAGATACACGCGGCAGGCTCCGCAATGTATCTCCCCTCTACACGAGAAGAAGATTATAGGTTAGGTACGAAAGAAATATTAAATACTACGCGAGATTGTCCGTGCGCACGAGTATGGTGACGGCTTCGTTACCCTCGCCATTGCTAAATTCGGTGAATTCGCCCGTGGTGCCCTTGGCAGACCAAACACTCTCGTTGACGCTGACCTTTGTCTCTTCGCCTTCGCCGGATGTTGTCACATCCAGCTCAGCCAAGACATCCGCTGTGGTATTGCCTTCCACATTGCCAAAGACCATGACCTCAACGCCGTGAATATGGTTGCCTGCGACGCGATCCATAGCCTCGTCCTTATCGGCGATACCACCAAGAAGAACGTCGAGGCCATCGCCGCCGTCCACAAGAAGGTCGGTAATATCCAGCTTGACAAGGTCGTCGCCGTCGCCGCCGTAGATGGAATCTTCGCCAAGACCGCCGTCCAGCGTATCATGCCCAAGGCCGCCGTAGAGCTTGTCGTCGCCGTCATGCCCGAAGAGCCAGTCATCGCCGATATAGCCTTCTAAAACATCGTCGCCCTCTGTACCAAGAACAAAGTCAGATGCGTCAGTCCCTTGGGAAAGGGAGGAAAGCGCGTCGATACTTTGGGACACGGTCACAGATTCGGTGCCCTGCGTGCTGACATCAAAGTCGAGAGTGGCATCAAAGTCAATGTATTGATGCAGGGTGAACTCGCCCGTGATGGGGTTGAGTGCAAGGTCAAAGGCAGGAGCGGCAGTGTCACCGATAGTGGTGCCTGTGACGCGGGTGCCATCTTCAGACCATGCCAGTGTCACCTCGAGGCCGTCGACAACGAGCGTATCCGTGGAACCTTCCGCGAGACCGCCAAGCTGGGTAATCACAAGCTCCGTCCCAAGTGCTTCGTCTAAACCTTCCAGACGACCGTGCAAGACGTGTTCGGTGGGTATCTGCGGCTCAAAGCTGAGACTATGGACGATAAATTCGGAATTATCGGAATTTGTGGCATTATTGTCCACGGGGAACAGGTGGACTGAGTCAAAACCGCCTGCAATGATGGGGAAGCTGTGCACCGAATACACATCGGGGTCATCACTGTTGGCCTCGAAGCGCTCGACGCTGTACACAAGTACATCGCCCTTGTAGAACTTGATGGTGCCCATTTCGGTGGCCGTCATGTCCCAATTATTTGTCCCTTGAATGAAAAAGTGTTCAAGTTCCATGGTGAAGTTGTAGGCCAGCTGTCCCTCTGGCACTTCGATAACAAAGCCGGAACCGACCGCGGTTTCTCCGCTGGTGGTGCTGAGGCCAGCACCTTTCACGTACTTTATAGTGTCACTTGTGCTTGTGAGTTCGCCGTCTGCGTCAAACTTCGCGGCCTTAATGGTGAGTCCGTGCATGTTCTCAGACAAGATGGAATCGGCGCTGTCAAAAGTCATACCTACTGCATATTCGTGATATACTTCCACATGTGGTGTGGAGGGAAGAGGAGGCACGACAGGCGGCGGCGTCGGGTCAACAGGCGGCGTCGGGTCAACAGGCGGTGTCGGGTCAACAGGCGGTGTCGGAGTTGGGTCTGTGCTGTCGCCGCCAGAGCCGGAATCGGAACCAGAACCGGAATCAGAACCAGAGCCGGAATCGGAACCGGAGTCAGAACCGGAACCAGAATCAGAACCGGAAGCAGAACCTGACGCAGCACCAGCATCGGCAGCGGACTAAGAGGCTGCGTCAGAACCAGAATCAGAGCCGGAACCGGAACCTGAGTCAGAATCGGAATCAGCACCAGAACCGGAACCGGAATCTGAATTGAAGTCGGAGCCAGCATTCACAGTAGCCTGAGCTTGCTTTGTAGGCGAAACAGGGTCTTGTTCGCCGACTTCATCGCTGAAGTTTGGCGTATTGGCAAATGTGCCGGCGCCGACGCTTGTGCCAACGCCCTTATCCTCTCCCGCAGCTGCGGGAGTGACGGGGGGCACTGCGCTGTCGGAGTCACCCTCAGAAGAGTTGTCCGCGCTTTTTCCGGTGCCGCCTTCTGCTACAGAGGAAGGGCTGCCGTCACTTTCCGGTAAATCCTTCGTCGGCATACGCATGGGGAATCCGGCTGCGGGCATGATGTCTTCATTGAGCGCGGCAAAGAACTCCTTGCCTTCCACAAGAGCGCCGTCAATCAAGAAATCCGGCATATTTTTGCTAGAAAATGCGGTATAAAAATATTTAATAACAACCTGTGCGCCATCGTCAAAAGAAAAGACGAGGTTATCACCGATTTTTTCCATCAAAGCATCTGCGGGGAGAAAATTTATGGAAAAAAGCGCGTCCGGTTGTGGTACATGCGTTACCTTTTGCCCAGCTTCGGGTTTTTGGAGTACGACGTTAGACATGGTTCACTCCTTACACATGGTTGCAAACGCAACCAGTCAACAAGAACTATTGCAGTTGAGCCACGACAGCGATAAGAATGCCTACAAATGCCTACAGCGCCGCATATGTAATATAAACGTACAAATCATAACGCATATACAACACGTAGAACATCTGATACACAGCATCAATGCTGTCACCATTACATTTAAGGAAGGATATAGGCCCGACATGCATAGAAAGAATAGAACAATCGCATGTCCGCGAGGGCGGGAGAATGAAACTCCCAGGGCGATAAGCCCCGATAAAATCTTTTACATGGATACTTGTCCAGCATCCGTGCCTTTTAGACACAAGTCAACACTACGGCCTTCCGTCCATAATGTCAAGAATTAAGTTAAAAATTATTTGCACATGCCTTCTCTTTGCATCTCTATCTTGCATTTTTTCTGTACTTTTTCTAAACATTTTAAAGGTTAAGTGTCTTGTGAGGAGCGGAGAGTAAGCACATTTTTGTATATGCCCTTACTCTCCACTCGCCCTATATCTTACCTGCGTCTGCGTTTGAGTTTTGACGCAGTAGTTTGCCCTTTTTCAACAGCCTGTTAGCTATTGCCGGACTCCATTTGCATACGCAAGGCTGCCTGTGAGGCGTCGTCTTGGTTCATGCCATCATCCGCACCGGCGCCGCCGCTGCCAATGTTGGCGTCCCAACCGCCGGACTGTGTATCGTCGCCTTGCTGGTTGTCATTCGTATTATTGTTATCGCCTTGCTGATTGTCGTTGGAACTGTCGTCGTCACCACCTAAGTTCTTGGTTCCGTCGAGCAGCTTCTCCATCGCTCCGCTGTCGTCTATGAGAACATCATCAATGTTCACATCCTTCAAGGCGTCATCGTCCTGTGTCGGATCATCAGTCTTTGTATCAGACGTCGACTTCTTGAACATGTTGGCGAAGTTAAGGTCACCAACAGGAGGGCCGCCGGCAGAGGCCATGGTAGGCATAGGCGTGGCTAAGGGCATGATGCCCGCTTCGTCAGCGCCCATGACGGTGAAGGCGATGTTGTCTTGCGTGCCCGCGCCAAAGATATCTGTGGCGTGCACTTCAAAGATTTCGTCAGCCTTTTCTCCGTCATCCAAGGCATCCAAGGCCGAGCGTTGATCGTCGGTCTCGCCAAGCTTGTATTCATAGCTTCCGTCAGCCTTCACATTCAAGGAACCGTAGATGCCTTCCACGGTGAGGCCTGCGTCAGTTAACGCTTCGCCCTCAATTTCCACAGTGGCAACGCCGTCATCGGCATCTTCCACGTGAATCATGCCTGTGAGTGTCTGCTCGCCCGTATCTTCTGTCAGCGTCGTTCCACCCGTGTGGTTGAAGCTGATTTCAGGGGCGTCGTTGCTGCCCGTCACAGTGACAGTGACCACTTGTGTGACTTCACCGCCCTTGCCGTCGGACACCTTCACGGTGAAGACTTCGTCCTGCGTCTCGCCGTCCTTCAAGGACTGCGCGGCGGCGTTGTCTATGACATATGCATAGTTGCCTTCGCCATCCACACTGAAGGAGCCGTAATTGCCTGTGTTTTCGCCGTCCACCGTATAGGTGAGGCTGTCGCCGTCCACATCCGTCACAACGATGGAACCCGTTGCCGCGGCGGTGTCGCCTTCCGTCACTGACGCCGTGGCGTTGGTTTGCGCCGCGTCGATCACAGGCTTGTCGTTGGTGCCTGTTACAGTGACAGTGACATCTTGTGTGACTTCGCCGCCCTTGCCATCGGACACGAGAACCGTGAACGTCTCCGTCTTTTGCTCGCCGTCCTTCAAGGACTGCGCGGCGGCGTTGTCTATGACATATGCATAGTTGCCTTCGCCATCCACACTGAAGGAGCCGTAATTGCCTGTGTTTTCGCCGTCCACCGTATAGGTGAGGCTGTCGCCGTCCACATCCGTCACAACGATGGAACCCGTTGCCGCGG
>CAYJGA010000088.1:0-7286 GCA_964369255.1 uncultured Desulfovibrionaceae bacterium | reverse complement strand
TCCCCCAAACCCCCTTCAAAAAAATCTCTTTATTTAGAAACAGCCCCTAAATGCGGATACGAATTTCCACATGTTTTTGTAACTGCTCCTCCAGCTGACAAAGACGCTGCTTCTTCTGGTTTAAGAGATAGAGCGCAAGTTCAGAGGAGGTTTCGTATACGTAAGTACTGGCAGAGTGCGCATGGCCTTGTCGTGCAATTTCACGCAGGGCACGCAAGGCTTGCCACTCAAGGTTGCGACGTGTGCCCGTCCCTCGGCAATGAGGACACGCTTCCATCGTGATGGCGAGGGCAGAGGAGCCTGTGCGCTGGCGTACAATCTCCAGAAGGCCAAAAGAGGACATACGCGCCACATCGTGTCGCGCTCTGTCATTCTTCATGGCATTGCGCAACGTTTTTTCCACTTCACGCACATGGCTTTTGTCACGCATTTCGATAAAGTCAATGACGACTTGTCCGCCAATGTCGCGCAGTTTTAAATGGCGCGCAATAGCTTCGGCGGCCTCAATATTCGTCTTAAGAGCCATGGACTCAAAGTTGACCTTCCCAGAAATCTTACCGGAATTGATGTCCACAGCCATAAGGGCTTCCGTTTGGTCAAACACAAGACGTCCGCCCGATGGGAGGGTAACTTCGCGGGAATAAATTTGTTCTAACTGGCGCTGAATGTTGAAGCGCTCCCAGAGCGTTTGGCGAACATCTGCATGGATGCGTATGAGGTCTTTTTTACGAGGAAATAGTAAGGAGACTGTTTCGCGCAAGGCCTCTGCCACATCGGCATTGTCGACCCAGACCTCAGCGATGTCATCCGTTAAATAATCGCGGATGGAGCGTTCCGCCAGGTCAGGTTCTTGGTAAATGAGCTGCGGAGCAACTTCTTGAACGCCGCGCTTGCGAATTTCACGCCAAATGCGCTTCAAGTATTGCAAGTCCGTTTTAAGCGTTGTTTTGGATGTGCCCGCACTGACAGTGCGCACAATAACCCCAAGGCCTGCACCCGGCTCAATACCTGTCATGAGTTCGCGCAAGCGACTACGCTCTTCTTCATTATCAACTTTTCGCGAAATCCCAATTTGCTCCTGACCGGGCGTGAGCACAAGGAAGCGACCGGGTAAGGAAAGCCAAGTGGTGAGAAAGGCGCCCTTATTGCCCGTAGGCTCTTTGACCACTTGCACAAGGACTTCTTGTCCTTGCTTGAGTGCTTTTTGTATGGGAGGAAAGCGTTTATTCTTTGTGCTTTCGTGGTGCACCTGATAGTATTCTGGATGAATTTCATCAATTTGGAGGAAGCCATTTTTGTTGCCTCCATAGTTCACAAAAGCGGCTTGGAGGTTTGTGTCAATATTATGAATAACCCCCTTGTATATATTGCCCTTTGTTTTTACTTGATGCAACATTTCAAGATAATATTCATGAATGGCACCTTCTTCTACAAGAGCGACTTCCACCTGCTCGCCCGGAACGACACTTATAAACATTTTTCGGCGCGCTGTGGGGAGATTCGTTTTCTTTGCGAGCGTTTGTGCACGACCGGGCTTGCCGGTGGCAAGAGAAGTGCCAGCCTTTGTGTGATGCTTTTCTTCTATGGGGCTCTCAAATGCATCATCCTCTGCGGCGCTTGCAAGGCTTTTTTTACCACGCTTACTGCGTCCGCCCCGACTTCCCCGGCGTGCTCGGCGCCCTTTGGAATGGTCTTCTTCCTCTTCTGCGTGTCCTTCCCTTCCTGCCACAACTCCGTCCTCTTCTTCGGTCGACAAGGCATGTGCTGTATCTGGTGTTATATGCGTTTCAGAGAGGAGAGCGGGTGCGACAACAGGCGCGACAAGGGGGGAAATCACATCAGTGACAACATCAGACAGAATAGCGGGCGCGACAACATCGGATACGACATCAAAGACGATATCAGATGCGCCATCTGATACAACATCTGATACGACGGGGGCGATATGTGGCACGGGTACTGAAAAATCATTTTCAGCGGAAAACATTGCTTCTGTTGCGAACGGAGCAGCGTGTGAACCTTCCGACACATTTACTTCGGCGGGCGTCATATCATACGCTTGCATTTCAGGCGTGCTGCGCAGCTCTGCATCTTGCGGCGCGGGAGCTTTACGCGCGCGCCCTCGGGGGCGCGAAGCTTTTTGAACACGCGCGCTCGGCTTCTCATTGCCCTCTTGGACGCTTAATGCCTCCCCTTGGGTCACCGTCTCAGCATCGCGCAATCCCTCTTGCAGAGAAGCTTCTTGTTGCGTTTTTTTTGCTCGTGTATTTCGTTGCTGTGTTCTGCGAGGACGCTTTTTCTGCGCACCTTCTGCACTTTCCGTACTTTGATCACTTTCTGCACTTTGCTTACTTTCCGCACTGTGCGCATATGACTCTGCATCGCTTGAGGCGTGCCCGTGCGTCACTGAGAGCGCACTTTCGCTGTCGGTGTTCGTACTTTTTGCAGAGCGTCGCCCTTTTCTTGGTGATGGGGAGGCATGTGCTTCCGCGGACAGTGCATCGTCGTTTGTCGTGTGCGCACTTTGTTCTGCATCGGGGCTTGAAGAAGCGAGTTTTTTACTTGTTCTTGAAGCCGATTTTGCAACCGCAGTTGACGCTGAACTATGTTTTTTAGGGGTTCGGCTAGTCCTTGCTGGACGTACGGGCGCAGCTTCTGCGGTATTTTCGTGTGTCGAAGCGTGTGCCCCTGCGTCATCAGACAAGGAGAGGGCTTCTGTCGTATGATTGTCAGTCATAAAAATCCTTTAAAGAAAATTTCCAGCACATTTTACACCATGCTGAGGGGTGGTTCATGCTCCACAGGCGTGGAAGGGAGCGTATGCCTTTGAAAGAGTCGGTGAAGTCTTGCGGCACTTGCAATGAATTTTACCAGAAGCATCCCTGAGGAGCTGCTTCTAAATAAAAAATTTTGTGTATTTGCCAATGAAAACAGATTTTTACGAAATACATATATACAAATATACGCAATTTGCGCAAAAAAATACTGTTTGACGCCAGCAAAACGCAAAAGAATTTATTTAGAGATAGCTCCTAGACTGGCATATTTTCAATGCAGTAATGGAGGGTGCCTAGCGCACCTACAGAAAAAACGCTTATACGGTCTGTATCTGTAAAAAAATTCTACACAATTCCCCTGCGCATGACGCCGGAAAAAGTGCGATATGCTTATATCACGTGCGTTTTATATGCTTTTTGTTCTATGTATGCTTGGCGGAGGCGTATAGGAGTCGAACCTACCACGGACATCTCTGCCCGCCACTGGTTTTGAAGACCAGGCGCTACACCGGTAACGAAACGCCTCCTCAAAAAGCCTGTTATCAATACGACAATAACGGATTGCTGGCAAGCAGAAAATGCGTGCTCAGTTATGAAATTTTGCATTGTGATACTTTTGGAAGAGGGCTATCAAAAAAACATCGCAGAACTCTTTGAAATACTGTACATTGTCACTTATTCCCTTGCCATCGATCGCAGAGCTCGTGTTCTATCTGAAGGTGGTCAAGGACTCGCCCACAAAAGTGTCGTATCATCCCGTCAATGCTTGTGTCGTGGATATAGAATGCGGGATGAAAGGGCATAATACAAGCGCCAGCCTCGCATAATGTGCGCATATTTGCCAAATGAATCACAGAATAAGGGCTTTCACGCGGCACAATAATGAGGGGGCGGCGTTCTTTGAGTGTCACATCGGCGGCGCGATGTATGAGGTTTGTGCCAATGCCATGCGCCATGGACGCCAAGGTACTCATGGAGCATGGGCATACAATCATGCCCGCATGCTGCCATGAGCCACTGGCGGGGCCTGCGGCCATATTTGTGACATCGTGTACTGTGTGCGCTTTTGCAAAAAATGTTTCTTTGTGCTGAAAGCCTTCTTCGTCCATGACGCGCTCAGCACCGCGTGAAACCATAAGATGTATTTCCACCTGCGACAGCATGCGTAATTGTGTGACCAGCGCCTGCGCAAGGGGCATGCCGCTGGCGCCGCTTATAGCAAGAATAAGGCGCGATGTCTGCATAAATTTTCCGTAAACCATTATTAAAAATGACTCAAAAGAATGAGAATTGGGTGCAGCATGCCCATGCCTGCCCCCGATTGAATCCCCGATTGAAGCCCTGATTGAACCCAAGGATGGGTCCAGAAAACGACACGCGCCGGAATATCCTCTTGAAATACCTCGCCTTCCTTAAGATCCCGCGCATCAACAGTCATATAAAGACCAACACGAGCCGCATCGCTTGTGTTGACAACCTTATCCAAAACGCCCGTGAGCGTTTCATCCATATCCTTAGGAATAAGGAAGCATGGAGTGCCCTGCGTGATACTTTTAGCAGCGCTTGCAGGGAGAACAGCCGTCGCAGTCATAGAGTCTTGTCGATCCGGCGATATGGAAAAAAGAACTTGATCTTTTTGCACAACACTGCCCACTTGCGGGAAGTTGTCTGTCAAAGTTCCCGTCACAGGGGCATAAATAAGATGGGGGGCATTGTCTGCCGTGTGCTGTGATGCGGCATAGGGGGCAGTTTCTGGCCTACGGGCGTGCGCAATGTCATTACGAATATTGTGCAACTCGCCTTCGATGGCGCTGCGCCCGCGGCTCGTGTATTCAAAAAATTGCTGTGCTTGCTCAAGGAGTTGTCGAGCCTTGAGTTCTGCATCAACGGCCTTTTTGCGTTCGTGCGCCGGCGCGTGTGCGGCGGCGGTGTTACGCATATGCAATGAGGCGCGCGCGTGCGCGATGGAATGCTGCTCCACAAGGATGCGTGCGGCGTGCTCTTCATGGCGCGCCAATGCTATCTGTTGCACAAGATGCTCTTCGAGTGCTTTAATTTCCGCAAGTCGGGCGGCATTTTGTTCCGGTGAAGGCAGGGAAAAACTGCCGTGTACCAGCGCAGAAGCTGCCGCGTATTGCTGCATATAGTCCTTCCCATCAAGGCGGGCGAGAAGCTGTCCCTGCTGAACTTTCTCGCCGGGCAAGACAAGTATCTCTGTAAGTGTACTTGTCATGGGTGTGGATATGGGCACAAGCCCCACCCGAATGAGGCCGGAATCTGTAACTATGCGCCCTGAATATATCCATAAAATACAAAGCACCAGAGCCACAAGGACAATCGCAAGCATGCCCGCTATAATATATTTCTTGGGCATTCGTGAAGGATTTGGGGAAGGTGTCAGTTCAAGCTGTTGGCTCATATGTTCGTCCTTATGGGGTCATGTCTTGATAAAAATACAGTGATTGACAGCGGCATATAAAATTTTCATGCACGTATCGTTCCAACTCTTGAGAAGCTTTAGAGTTACGAACACGCTGACCTTAAGTCCGCGTGATGCACATTACACATTGTTCCACATTTTTCACGGAAAATAAAATCATTTCTGAGCAGTAAGCCCTTCGTCAGCACCGAATTTTTCGTAAAATGTCTGCTCTGCTTGCGAGTCGCCTATGAGAAACATTTCTTCGCCTTGCGTGAGGATGCGGTTCGGGTCAGGGTTGACGAGCATAGTATTTTCCTTATCGCGCAGGGCAACGACACTGCAATGCGTCAGTCCGCGAATACCACTGCCCATGAGGGGTTTTCCGTGGAGTTTTTTGCTGACTGTACTGCGGAAAATTTTCAGCCCCTCGTTGAGCATAAGCACCTTGCCGGGGGCGAGGAGGTTGATGATACTGCTTGTCATCATGGATGCGAGGGAGAGGACAAGGTCAGCGCCGGCGGCATGGAGGATGCCTACGTTGCGGTCGAGGGTGGCGCGGCTGATGATTTGAATGTCGGGGCGCAGGCGCCGACAATAGAGTGTGAGGTAGATATTTGTATCGTCGTCGTGGGTGGTGATAAGAACGGAAGGGCTTGTGCGGATGCCGGCCTTTTCGAGGACTTCAATATCTGCTGCATCCCCGATAATAAGCTTATTTGAAAAGAGTTTTTGTTGCAATCGGGCGTTTTTGTCAACGACATGATATTCTCTGTTGACGCTGTCTAAATGTTGTGCTGCTGCGATGCCTACGCGACCGCAGCCAAGGATGAGCACGGGACCTTTTTGACTGCCTTGGAGGCGTTCGCTCAGGAGCTTGTCCACGGCGTGGACTTGCTCCTGCGTGCCTGCCATAACAAGGACGGACGCATCTGTGAAGACAGCATCAGGCGTGGGAAAAAGGAATTTGCCGCGCTCCCACAGTCCCACAACAGTGATGCCCGTGCTTGTGCGCAAGCCGCATTCACGCAGGCTCTTGCCCACAAGAAAGGTACGCATGACAGGGGCTTCGGCAATGATGAGATGCCCATACTGACTGATAATACTGGAAGGAACATTTTCATCGAGGACGCGTCGGGCGAGGGCGATGCCGAGTAGTTTATGAAATTGAATAACCGTACTTGCTCCTGCAAGGCCAAGAATGTCGATGGCGTCATCGCTTTGTACGCTGGTGGTGATGGGAACGCTTGTGCTCACATCGCGGGCGGTGAATGCGATGTTTGTATTGCGCACGTCACTGTCCAGCGCCACGAGCATGGCAGCACTGCCGAGACGCAGGTTTTGATAGACGGCGCCGTCGTCGTGGTCGCCCATGATGGCCTCATAGCCTTGATCGATGAGGTCAAGCACAGTTTGGCTGTCGTTGCACAAAAGGACGCACTGCATGTCGTATCGTTCAAGAGCGTCCACAGTATTAAGTGTAAGGGGGCTTATACCTACAAATATGACATGATTTTTTGTTTGCGGAGGGAGGGTGCGCGGCGTACTGCGTTTTTTTTGCGCTTCGAGCCATGGGGCGTAAAAATATTGTATAAATGTAAATGGGAGCATGACCAACAGGAAAATGACACCGGACATGAGAACAACAATGGAAAAAAAGCGTCCCATGTCGGACGTGAAAGTAATGTCCCCAAAGCCGAGGGTGGACATGACAGTGAGCGTCCAGTAAACGCCCGTTGTCCATGAATAGGTACGCCCTTCAAACTGCATAATATAGTGAAATATAATACTGTAAAGCACAATCATGAGCACGAGCAAAAGGAGGAATCGAAGAAGAAAAAAGACATTGCGGCGTGCACCGCGCTCTTGCATAAAAATAGTCAACTGCGAGGAAAGAAACTTCATAATATACTCAAAAGTATTGTGTTTATATGTTGCTCGTAAGGGTCAAAAAAAGCGCAGTCCAACGCAGAGAGGAATTTGCCACAGAATATGCTAAAGATATGCGCGGACGTGCATCATGCACGGCATTCCGATTTGTTTTTTTGAAAGGGGTTTGGGGAAAACTTTTTTTCTTCTTTTTTTCTTGG
>CAYJGA010000087.1:0-7487 GCA_964369255.1 uncultured Desulfovibrionaceae bacterium | reverse complement strand
GATATAAAAGCGCATGCTTTGCTATACGCCCTACACGAACATAGAGCGTAGGTATAACTAAATCGTAGCCTGTCAAAAGTATTTTTCCATCCTCTACAGTCATGGTCTGCCCGGGCTGTGCATCATGCGGCAAGCCGGCGCCAAAATCTTCATAGACCGTGCGCCGCAATACTACCTGTCCTTCATGCGCTTCAAACCACTCTTCTACAGGAGTCAAGGCCACAGAATGCGTGAAGCGGATGGCGAAATCATCGCCTTTCTGCAATGGAATAAGGGAGACAACATCACCTGATGACAGACGAACAAGCAGCCAAGTCCTTGGATACACAAGAAAAAAAGCGATACACACCACGAGGGCGGGCATAAAGACATACTTGAACATATCCTTAAAGTGAAACTTGAACAAGACAGCGCTCCTTGCCGTAGAGATGGAAATATTTCGTCGCAGATAAGCAGCACACAAACAAATACTGTGTCGTACTCCGCTTCTTATAACACAACTTACTTCAAAATACAATGCGCTTAATCCATAGATTTTATGCAAAAAAAGCGCAGGAGGCAAAAGCCGCCTGCGCTTGAACAATCAATCACGCACATGCGAGATTATAAAACACCCTTTTCCTTCAAGTACTTCTCAGCACCGGGGTGGAAGGGGATGGTGATACCATCTTTCGCTTTTTGGATGTCAATTTCAGAACCTTTATTATGTGCCTTGGCAACATCGTCCACATTTTCAAAGAGCATCTTTGTTAAAAGATAGGCGTCTTCATCGGACATGTCCTTGTTCACAACGAGAATAGCCTGTACAGACAAGGTAGGTACGGGCTGGTCTTGACCTTTGTAGGTACCAGCAGGAATGTTATCCTTTACAAGATAGGGGAACTTTGCCACAACAGCGTCACTCTTGGCGCCATCAAGGGCTACAAAGGTTACGTCTTGCGCAGTGGTGATGTCTTGAATTGCAGGGTTAGGTGTGCCAATCGTGAACACAAAACCGTCGAGTGCGCGATCCTTAAATTGGTCGGCCGTCTCGCCATAAGGCAAGAATACAGGGTCGACGTTCTTATAGTCAAGGCCATAAAATTCAAACATTTGACGACAATTTACTTCATTGCCGCTGCCACGAGCGCCCACTGAAACTTTCTTTCCTTTGAAGTCCTCGAGTTTTTGCACGCCGCTGTCCTTGCTGGCTACAACATGGACATACTCAGGATACAAGCGGGCAATGGCGCGCACGCCTTCAAGCTTACCTTTAAAAGGAGCGAGGCCATTATAGGCAGAGTGTGCCACGTCATTTTGCAAAATTGCCAAATCCACTTCTTTTGCTTCAATAAGGCGCATGTTTTCGCCGGAAGCACCTGTCGTTTGTGCTGTTATGGAAAACACGCCGTCACTCTTGGTGCTCAACACCTGACTGATAGCTCCGCCCAAGGGATAATACACCCCGGCAGTACCACCAGTACCCATGGTCAGATGCTTTACATCTGCCGCAAAAGCCATGGAAGAGGCCAACACGAGAGCCGCTGCCAAAGAACACAATACGAGTCGTTTCATGAACTGTCTCCTGACATAAGGTTAATACGAATAATGCAGAAACGCAGAGCCATTACAAAATACAGTTATGTATCATGGCAAAGCGTATGAAACAAAAAACCCTAGAGGAATTGTAAAGTACAAAAAAAAAATCTGCAAGTTAAATTTTTTCTTCACATTCTCTCAAGTTTTTACATAATAAAAAGACAAATAATCAAATGGATATAGAATATTGCATGCGCCAAGCAAAAGAGCTTTAGGGCATGAAGCAGTATTTTTCTTGCAAAAAAGCCTTTTCTTTTTTATACAGAAAACGTCGCAAGGGCATACTGAACGCTTGCGCTCTGGCTGCTTGTATGTATCCACGCAATGCCCTGTGCCTCTTGGCACCTGTCTTTTATGATGTTTTTACAGTTCACTCAAGGAGATAACACTATGTTTTCACTTTCAAAACGAACACTATGCCTTGCATTTATGTTGACCATTCTGCCTCTTTCCGGTTGCGCAAGCAAATATGGCGCGCAAACAACAAGCGTGCACTACTATCCCTCATGCTACAGACCGGTTGAACAATTACGCGCGGAAGAAAACAGCGTAGGCAAATCAACGGCTGGTGGCGCTGCTGCCGGAGCCATTATCGGCGCACTTATCGGCGGACTCACCACAGGAAGTGTTGAAGGTGCTGTTGTAGGCGGTGCGGTGGGCGGCGTAAGCGGCGCTGTCGCAGGACACATGTACGGAACATCACAACAAGAACAGCGTGATGCTGCGTTTTATCGCAAATATGCGTCACAGCTCGATACAGAAAGCGCGCAAATGGGTCGCGCAAATGCGGCAGCACAAGTGGCTGCAAAATGCTATGACTCGGAATTTAAGCGTATTGTTGCAGATGCCCAAGCCGGTAAAATCAGCAAAATTGAATTGACAAATCGCTATGAAGAAATTCGTGCAGGCCTTGAAGAAACGTCGCGCATCCTAAGAACGACATACAATAATATGGCTGAAAAGGACACGCAATACAAGCAAATCATGGCGGCGGAAGTCAATGCGCCCAAACAACAAAAACCACAAAATACACAAGTACGCAATGAAGTTCGTCAAGCCAGCACAAGCACGCAAAAATGGCAACAATCGCGCAATGAACTTGAAAACACGCACCAAGACCTTGAGGAACAAATTGCAAATAATGATAGAATCTTAGAGGCAGCTCTGCAAGTTTAATTGTGCATAAGCAAAACCTGTTTTCTTACACTATGAAGACTATGTCGCAAGGGGGGCAAGAAGTTTTTCTTCACTTTCCTCCTTGCGACTGTTATACAATCAAGGGAATCACTGATTTAATCAATCCTTTTGTTTTTTAGCTAAAAAGGCGAGTTTCGAGAAGCAAGCCAAACACAGTTAAAGGACAAGAATACATGAGGTCATAGTTTCCCAAGACGCCCTAGGGGTACACACTATGTCGCAAGAACACCAGCCTGAAAAGACAGAACCTGAAAACACAGCGCCTGAAAAAACCGAAGAAGATAAGACAGCTCCGCAACATGACACGCATACACAAGCGACACCTGCTGTCGCTTGGTATGCACGTCCATGGTTTTGGGCGCTTCTCCTGCTCCTTATGAGTATCCTTCTGTTCGCATGGCTTTTTTGGCAGAGTATGCAACAGCAAATGGCGGCTCTTGAGGCAGAGCGTGCCGCACAGGAAGCGCGCCAGAAGGCTCTTGTGGCAGAGCAAGCAAACCGCAATGCCCAATTACAATCTGAGGCAGATCGCCTTCGTGCTCTCCTTACAAAAGACCCGTGCACCATCAAGGAATTTCTTTTAGGTGAAGGTGCTTTACTCCCCTATACTCCTCCGCAGACAGAAAGCAGCCCTACAGCGCCCGCACCAAGCACTGCCCCCGCCACACAGCCAGCAACGGAAGCTGAAGCACCGCCTCCGCCCCCGCTGTCAAGCACTGACAGTACAACGCCTCCGCCCAATGCTCCAAACGCCGACGCTCCGAGTGCTGACGCCCTCTCCATCGCCCAAAAGCTCGAGCGTGCCACAGTGCTCATCATCGTCGGCGATAAACAAGGCAATGTCAGCTCAGGGACAGGCTTTTTCATTGCACCCGGCCTTGTTTTCACCAACAGACATGTGGTGCCAAGAAAGAACAGCACCATCTATGTCATCGGAAAATTTCAAGGCACAGCCACAGAAGCGCAAGCCCTAGCCATCAGCAATGTGGAAGCCGAAGATTTTGCTGTCCTCAAAACAAATATTACCAATATTCCCCCGCTTTCTTTTGCTTTAGACGTTGCCCGCACACAAAGGGTCAGTGCATGGGGTTTTCCAGCCGCCATTACGGAAGTTGACCCAAACTTTCAATCACTCCTTGAAGGACATGTGAGCGCTCCGCCGGAAGTAGTCTATTCTGAAGGCAGTGTGAGTGTCATCCAAGACCAAAGTCCGCCGCTCATTTTCCACACGGCTGTGGTCTCGCAAGGCAATAGCGGCGGCCCCCTTGTGAATGCGCGCGGCGAAGTTGTTGGTGTCAACACCTATATCCGCATGGACGACGAATCTTACAGACAGTCCAACCTTGCCATCATCAGCGCAGCTATTGTGAAGTTTTTGCAGCAACATAAGGTGCCCTTCACCATAGCACCCACACCAACGAAGACAGAACCGAACGCAACTGAAGGGGAGAAGTAAGTCATGGCAGGCGCATTTATCACGACAACATCTCGTTCGGAGCTTCGCCCCTTGGCGAGTCAGGGCATTTTTGTGACGGATTGTTTTCATCAGGTCAACGCTCTTTTGCAATCCATAAGTCCGCAGCATGCCACACTGCTGGCAGAGCCTGTGCACAGTGAAGGGAGCGCCGGGCGCGAATCCATTGACTGGTACGCGCACGAACTCTTAGGACACGGAACAGCCCTTGCTGTCACATCGCTGCCCGAGGAGCAGCGCAACGCCGCGCTGCAACGCGTTCATACTTTGGCGCAGGATGTGAGTGCAAAGGCAGAGTCGCTCATCCAAAGCGGTGACAATCAAAATATTTTAAGCGGTGAAATCCTTAAATTTGCCCTGCAACATCCGAGTGAGAACGACATTTGGCTCATGAATGGGCATCCTGTGGTTCTTAATTGGGGTTTTGCTCCCGGAACTGTCGGCGCAAAGCCTGAGGACTTAACGCGCGTTGGGTACACGCCCGTCGTTGCACCCGTCGTTGCACCCGTCGGTGCATCTGGCACGGCGGCATCCGTCGCAGCAGCCCCAACAGAGACAAGCGCGGCGCCTATCGCAGCAACAACTCCAGCAGCGGCACCCGTCGCCGCTTCACGCCGCGGCTGCCTTCCCTTGTTTGGATGGCTTTTGCCCCTCCTGCTCTTCCTCCTTCTTTTGCTGCTCTTGCTCAGTGCCCTCGGTCTTTTCAAAATCCCCTTCCCTGCCGGCTGCACCCCCTCCCTTCCGGAAGTGGACTTGAGTGAAGAAATTGAAGAGGAAAAAGCCAAGGGCGACGAATTGCTTTCGGAACTCGAAGCTTTGCGCAAACAGCTTGAAGAAAAAGCTCTCTTGTGCATACCACCCAAGGCAGAAATACCTCCTCAAAAACCTCAAGAACCAGAAGTCATACCTCCTGTAGAAGAGCCTGTGACAGAGCCTCCCTTCTTTGGACAAGAAGAGCCGCCTGTGAAAGAAGAGGAGCCTACGGAACCGCCTCTTACAGAGCCATTCCTTGCTATGACACCAGAAGAAGAACCCGAACCGGAGCCTCAGCCGGAAGCCAAGCCGGAACCGAAACCAGAGAAGAAACAAGAGCCTAAACCGGAGAAAAAACCAGAGCAAAAACCGCAAAAGGATGAGCCACTGCGCATTCCCGACAATGCACGCGAAGAAAACGACTTGAGCTTTCTCGAAGGGTGCTGGCGCAGTGTCACCGACCTCTTTAATAGCCGCACAGGGGAGCCTGTTGTCACAGAGTATTGTTTTGATAAGAGTGGACAAGGCCGTCAAATCATACGCGAACAAGACGGCAGAATTTGCACGGGCGGTGTGGAAGCGCAGTTTGGCGCAGGCGGCAGCCTGACCATGAAAAGCTTTCCGGCGCGTTGCCCCGACGGCAATTCCTATGTGCCAGAAACTGTACAGTGCACAGGTTCCGATAATTCGACCAATTGCAAAGGAACTTCAACCAACAACGGCCGCAGAAATCAATGGGACGCCCGTTTCTACAGGAAGTAATCTATGGAAAAGAAATTTCACAGCGTAACACTTATTCCGGGTGGCTGCCCGCAATTCTTGGATTTTTCTTTGCAAAAATCTGCCTTGCCACGCTTAATCCGTCCCTTTAAAGAAGAACGGAAACAGGCACAAGACGGGGGCGGGCGCTATGACCATTACTTGCGTTGTCTTGAAAAAGACGAGGCGGGCTATATCGACCAATTAACAAGCGAGCCTTGCGAACCGGACTATTCCATGAACATTCAAAATGTTTTTGAAGTCTGGAGTAACACATGGATTCCCATACCTATTTTACGCACGCGTGAGCAAAAATGGGCGGATGGCGGCGAGCGCTTTGAATACGGCCCTTCCAACTGGGCGCGGGCGCGCATGGTGGAAGACGCAACAGGCACTATCAAAATTACTTTAATTTTTGATACCCTCGAAGAGCCATTGCCCGCAGAAGGCGAACATTATCATGCCCTTTCACAGCGTGATATTTCTGCGCACGGGCATTTTGCTTTAGCACACCATGTGCGTGACAATGCATGGTTTCTCAACGCCGTTTGGGTGGACGAGTGGCTGGCCGGACTCTATGACGCCTATCGCACGCGCATTTATCAAGGGCGCGGCTCATGGAAGGACAATAATGAGAATGTCTTAGAGCACCTTGCCTCCTATCTCACATGGCTTGAAATTCTTCGGATTGCCTTGCAAAACACGAGTATCCACGTCATCAATCCCGCGCGCGAGCAGCCTGTGGAAGTTGACCTCATCCTTGACATAGGAAATTCACGCACCACGGGCATCCTCGTAGAAACCCTGCCCCAACAAACCACAAGTTTGAATGACAGTTACTTACTTGAATTACGAGATATTAGCGCGCCAGAAAACACCTATAGTGAACCCTTCGAGACACGCGTCGAATTTGTGCCTGCGTCCTTTGGAAACGACCTTTTAAGCCGTCGTTCCGGTCGTCGCAAACCTGCCTTTGCGTGGCCGTCCGCCGTGCGCGTGGGGCCGGAGGCCGCACGCCTTGCCACACGCGCCATCTGCGCCGAAGGCAGTACAGGCATGTCGAGTCCCAAGCGTTACCTTTGGGATGAGCGCACGCGCAAGCAAACATGGCGCTTCAACACAGGGGAAACCAAGGAACCTATGGTGGCCAGCGGACTCTTTGCAAAGCAAGTAAACACGGAAGGAACGCCGCTCATTTGCTTTGACGACCCGCGCTTTAAGCGCTCGCGCAATTTACGCGTACAAAAAAAGGAACCCGCTTTTGAGTCGCTGTTTACGCGCTCTTCCCTCATGCTCTTTATGATGGGTGAGATTTTAACACAGGCGCTTGTGACCATCAACGCACCAGCCACCCGTGCGCGGCGCGTATTACCTAATATTCCGCGGCGTTTGCGACGCATCCTTTTCACCGTCCCCACAGCCATGCCCGTGGCAGAAAAAGAGATTTTTCGGCGTTGGGTCTCATGGGCGGTGCGCGTGGTGTGGGAAGCCCTTGATTGGTCTGAGTGGTATGTAAACAGAGAAAAAACTGCCCTGCCCCCTTCCAATGACTATCGCATAAGCCCACAAGTACGCTGCGATTGGGATGAGGCAAGCTGCTCGCAAATTGTGTACATATACAATGAGCTTTCCGTGAAATATCACGGAGATGCCCATCACCTTTTCAACCTTCTCGGAAAGCCACGGGCGAAATATGACAACAAGCCGTGCATGCGTATTGCATCTA
>CAYJGA010000086.1:0-7515 GCA_964369255.1 uncultured Desulfovibrionaceae bacterium | reverse complement strand
GGGATTGAGGCGCTTCCCATGCAGTGCGCCCATGTACTCGTACACGATGCGGCGCGCCCCTTTGCGTCCGCTGACCTTGTGCAGCGCGTGGTGCATGCCCTTGAGGCGGGGCATGAGGGCGTTGTTCCGGCCTTGCCTGTGGTGGATACTATCAAGGATGTGCAGGATGGAGTGGTTGTTTCCACGCTTGAGCGCGCACGATTGTATGCAGTACAGACACCGCAAGGCTTTGTGCGTAGCGTATTGCAGGAAGCGCATGCGCGGGCACTCCAAGAACAGTGGGATGTGACGGACGATGCGAGCCTTCTTGAGCAGTATGGACGCCCAGTGCGCGTGGTCGAGGGCGAAGCGCGCAATGTGAAAATAACGCATGCGGAAGATATGGCGCTTTTGTGTGCTGAGGCGCCCGTGCCTGTGCAGTATCGCACGGGTTTTGGATACGACGTACACCGTTTTGTAGGGCGGGAGAGTGCTGATGCGGTGCGGCGGCCTTTGAAGCTGGGCGGTGTTCTCATGGACGGGGGCATGGCTGTGGCGGCGCATTCGGATGGCGATGTGCTCTTGCATGCTTTGATGGACGCGCTCCTAGGTTGTATGGGAGCAGGGGATATTGGACTGCATTTTCCGGACACAAACGCGGATTTTGACAATGCAGATTCCGCCGCGCTTTTGCAAGAAGTGTTGACGCTGCTGTATAAGGCGCGTTTGCGCCTTATACATGTGGATGTGACTATTATCACACAAAAACCCAAGGTGAACCCTCAGCGCAGGGCGATTACAAAAAATCTTGCACATTTGTTGCATATCCCTCTTGAATGTGTCAATGTGAAAGCGACAACAGAAGAAGGGCTTGGCTTCACGGGAAGCGGCGAAGGTATTAAAGCCGTAGCGCTTGCGACGGTGACGACGTTTTAGGAAAAATCTAGTTTTATGAGGCTCGTATGACACAAGTATCGTTTGACCAAGTATCGTGTCAGGATGTGGGTTTAGCATCGTCAGCTTTCACACAGCCGTGGTTGCAGCATTATGATGCCGGTGTACCACAGGCCATTCCGCCTTTTGACAGGCCACTTTTCACGCTTTTGGATGCAGCTGCTGAACGTCATCCTTTGCGCCCCGCCATCATTTTTCAAAATACCACCATACGCTACGGAGAGTTGAAACGCCGCGCGGAAACCTTTGCCGCGACACTGCGTCTTATGGGGGTGAATCACGGCGACAGAGTGGCTGTGATGATGCCCAATTTACCGCAGACTGTTGTGGCCTTTTGGGGGATAATGAAGGCCGGCGCTGTGGCTGTCATGATGAATCCATTGAATATGGAAACAGAGATTATTCACCATTTGCACGACTCAGGCGCACGCCACCTTGTACTGCTGGATTTATTGTGGCCGAAAATCTCGCCCTTGCGGGAACGCTTGCCTGTGGAGAAGTTCATTGTGACAAGCATCGGCGATGCGCTTTCTTTTCCGCTGAAATGGTTGTACAATTTTCGAGAAAGACGCAACCAGCCACAGAACATTCCTTATGACGGCGAAAATGTTGTCATTTGGAAGGACATGTTTGTGACGCCGGAGCGTTATTCTGCCAACAATGCCATAGATGCCGATGACCTCGCCTTGCTGCAATATACAGGGGGCACAACAGGCTTGCCCAAGGGGGTGATGCTCAGTCACAGAAATGTGGGTTCAAACTACAGGCAGATTATAAGTGTCATCCAAGAACTTGCCAAGGAACACCATTCCTTTGTGGCTGTCTTGCCCTTTTTCCATGTGTATGGCCTTGCTGTGGGCATTGGCATCCCCACAGCGCTCATGGGCACGACCCTCCCCATGCCAAGATATGTGCCGCAAGATGTGCTCAAGCTTATTCAAAAGCGTAAACCTACTATTTTTCCCGGCGCACCATCCGTCTATATGTCGCTTTTGCAGCAAAAAAACCTTTCGTCCTATGACTTAAAGTGCATCAAGCTGTGCATATCCGGTTCTGCGCCCTTGTTGCAGGAACACTTTATGCGCTTTCAGGAACTGACAGGTGCGACTATTATCGAAGGCTATGGTTTGACGGAGGCTGCGCCAATCACACATATCAATCCTCTTGTGTCCACAAATCAAAAAATCAATTCCATTGGTATGCCCTTGCCAAGTACAGAGGCGCGTATTGTGGACATGGAAGGCGGCTCGCTTACATTGCCCGCCGGCAAACTCGGAGAGTTGATTATTCGTGGCCCTCAAGTGATGCAAGGATACTGGAATCGTCCTGATGAGACGGCGTCGGCCTTGCGTAATGGCTGGCTGTATACGGGCGACCTTGCGACCATGGATGACGAGGGATATTTCCACATTATGGACAGGAAGAAAGACATGATAATTGTGTCTGGCTATAATGTGTACCCGCGCGAGGTGGACGAGGTGCTTCTTGAGCATCCGCATATTTTGGAGGCTGTGGCTGTGGGTGTGTATGACAAGGTGCGTGGTGAGAGCTTGAAAGCTTTCATTGTTTTGGAGCCGGACGTACAGTTGACCCGCGCTGAAGTTATCGCATGGTGTCGGAACAAGCTTGCGTCGTACAAGGTGCCGCGCAGTGTGGAATTTCGTGACTCCTTGCCAAAGACCATTGTGGGCAAGGTGCTGCGCCGCGCTCTGCGAGCTGAAGACGATGCCAAGCAGGAGAGAGCCAAGACGGAAGAAGCGCAGCAGGTGCGCCGTGCCCCACATGAGCACGAGGCCGGTGTTGAGAACAATCATGAACAGCACGCGACAGGGCAGCAAACGATAGGGCAGCAAACGACAGGACAGCAAGCGACAGGGCAGCAAACGATAGGGCAGCAAGAAGCGGGGCAGCAAAATCCTGAGGAACACGATTCAGGTATGGCGCCTCCGTGCGAGACATCCAATGAAACGGTTGCTGATGAAAGTGCTGTCATGCACGACACCGATGTCAAGGCTGTCGATAATATTGCTGATGTGACGGAGGAAGGCGTACGCAAGACCGAACCTTCGCGCGAATAGGGTGCAGTGGAGAGTGGAAGGTAGCCAAAAATAAAAAAGAAAAAGTTTTCCCCAAAGCCCTTTCAAAAAAAACCAAAGTGAGAGTGCCGCGTACAAAATACTCGTCGGTAACACACTGCAAGGAGGCTCTTGTGTCGCTTTATCTGAAACATTATTTCGATCCGGATTTGTCTCAGCGTCTGTTGAAGCCTACGCCGAACGTCCAAAAAAAGCGTGATTTATACAATTTGGGCTTTGTGCAGAATGTGCAGAAGGGGCAGGTACTTGCTGAATTTGTGCCCTTGAGTACGGTGGAAATCTATGACCCGCGCTTTGTGTATAAGCACGCTGTTTTCCCGCAGGGACGCAATACGCATGTTGATATGGACAATCCTGTGTGTCTTGTGGCCAGTGAAACGGGCTTTGTGGCTTATGTGGACGGTTTTATCACTGTACAAACTGTCCTTAATGTTCGATCGAATATCGACTTTCACACGGGCAATGTGCGTTTTGTGGGCGATGTGGGTGTGCACGGGGATGTGCGCGCAGGCTTTGAAGTGCGGGGTGAAAATGTCCGCATTCAGGGTATGGTGGAAGGTGGTCATGTGTGCGCGGCGCATGACCTCGCCATAGGGGGAGGCGCCCGTAGTGGCCTTGGGAAGCAATGCATTTTGAAGGCGGGTAATACGGCGCGCATGGCTTTTGCAGAGAAGGTGGAAATACAGGCGCGTGGTAATGTGCTTATTGAAAAAAATTGCCTTCATTCGACGGTCTACGGAGGCAATAACAGCCTTGTCCATGGGCGTATGGTGGGCGGCACGATGCATAGTCGCCAATCTGTGGTGGTGACGGGCGACCTTGGGAATAGGGCGGCTGTTTCCACACGAATTTTCCTTGGTTATGACTCATTGCGTATTCGTAAGTTGGACAGAATTGAGGCAGCGATTAAGCCGCTTGTGGAAAAAATCCGTCATTTGAAAGCAGTTGCGGGTCACTTGCCTGTGGAAGCCAATGATTTAAGCCGTAAGCTTGCCCGCGCGCGACGTAAGCGTGATGCTTTTATTCGGAGCCGTGATTATTTGTGGCAATCACTGGAAGCGCCGATTGAGGCTTTGAAGCAGTGCAAGCTTGTGGTATATGGCGAAGTCTTCCCCGGTGTGGAAGTTGCGATTGGACAAATTTTTTATCTTGTGGAGAGGCCTTGTCGCAGTGTGGTGTTTTACCTTGGGAATGACGAAATTGTGTGCGCTCCCTATGACCCGTCCAAAGCAAAGCAAGCAGCGCAAAAGAGAGAGAATACATGAGAGAGATACGTTGCATAGAGCAGACTGACCCCCTTTTTTCCAAAGACATTCCGGCGGATATTATTGTTGCTCGTCCGCAAGGGGACTTGGCTATGCTTGGTAACGCAGGCGCTGCGCGCGAGCTTGCGAGCGTGAGGCATATGGATTTTCAAGGCAAGCTTCCGGTTCTTGTGGGCGCCGGGCTTGGACATGCGCTTGAGTATATTTTGGAGCAGAGCACAGGGCCTGTGGCTGTTGTGGATAAAGAGCTGGACATTCAAGAGTATAGTCATATTCGTCAGCGTTTTTCCAAAGAAAGGATGGGAGATACGGCGGCGCGTATTTTGTGGATAGAGAGTGCTGATACGCAAGAAGTGTTGCGCCTTTTAACGCGCTGGCAGGTCACGCACGGTGGTTTGCCCTTTGCGCTTGCCATGCATGCATTTTATCTGCGCCTTGATAAGGACTGGTATGGGCTTGTGCGTGAGCATGTGGCGGCGAGTGAGCATTGTGATTTTTGGGCGCATGTTCGTAAGCCGCGTTTTGCGGGTAAGAAGCCGCGTGTGTTGCTTATCACAAGTAAGTATTTTCTGCTTGGTGAACTTGTGCTTGCGTGCGAGAGCGCCGGAGTGGAGCACAAGCTTTTGGCGCTTCCGGATGAAGAGATGTCGAGCAATGAGTTTGTGGAATCTCTTTTGAAACTGGTCGTGGATTTTCAGCCGGATTGTCTTTTGACCATGAACCATCTTGGTGTTGATAGGGAAGGCGTTTTGATGGGTCTTTTGTCACAGTTACAACTGCCCATGGCCTCATGGTTTGTGGATAATCCGCACCTTATTGTGCATTCGTATGCGAATTTGAAAAGCCCTTGGGTCACCTTGTTTACATGGGATGCCGACAATGTGGCCTCTCTCAAGGAAACAGGCTTTGAACATGTCTTTTACCTTCCCTTGGGGACGGATATAAACCGTTTCCGCCCGCAAGAGTCTCGTTCCCATGCAGGCCACCCCTCATGGCGTAGTCCTGTTTCCTTTGTGGGCAATTCCATGGTGCATAAGGTGACAAAGGTGCTGGGGCGCAATGCGCTCCCGCAGACATTGCTTACGCCCTTTATGCGTATTGCGGCGGATTTTGATGCCAGCAGTGAGCGTTCCGTGGAAATGTTTTTAAAGAATGCATATCCGGAATATTATCAGCATTACTGTGACTTGCAGAATAATGAGCTGCGCCTCGGCTATGAAACGGCGATTACATGGGAGGCGACGCGCTTGTATCGTGCGCGTTGCGTTTCACAAATTTTGCAGTATTCTCCTTTGATTGTGGGCGATGACGGATGGAAGAGTATTTTTAGGTCACAAAGCAAGCAATTCAGACTCTTGCCCCCGATTACCTACTTTGATGATTTGCCGCTGTTCTATCCCATGTCCGACATCAACTTTAATTGTACGAGTAAGCAGATGAAGGGAGCCGTCAATCAGCGTATTTTTGATGTTCCCGCATGCAATGCCTTTGTGATCACAGATTGGCGAGAGCAAATGGACGCGCTTTTTGAGCCAAAGAAGGAAATTGTTTACTATACAGAACCGGAAGAGGCGCCGGAGCTTGTGTCATACTACCTTGCGCACCCTGAGGAACGACAACGCGTTGTCACGGCGGCGCGTCGACGTGTGCTGGCAGAGCATACATGGGGGCATCGCTTGCAAGTCCTCCTTGGGCATATGCAAGATGTGTATGGCACATAAGCAAAAGAGGGTTTTACATGAGTAAACCTATCCTTGTTTTGCAGATGCAACGCATGGGCGACTTGATTTTGACCTTTCCGCTCCTGTCCATGCTGTATAAGCATTACCCAAACAATCCCATTTGGACAGTGGCAGAACCTCAATTTTTTAAGGAATTGATGCCTCTTGCGCCATATACGACATTTTTCCCGTCTCACGCTGCCAAGCAGCTTGCCTCGCAAGAGTATTTTTCTGTTATTAACTTGAGCCATCGGAAAGATGCAGCTCTGTTGGCTGGTAGTGTGCAGGCGGAGCAATATTTCGGCGCCTATATGCGTGACGGTTTGCATCGGATTGCAGGGGAATGGGCACTGTATCGCGCGAGTATTGTACATAATAACAGGTACAACCTTTTCCACTGGAGCGACTTGCAGCTTCTTGACCATGTTCCCAAAAACACAGCCCGGTTTTTCCCCATGCACGGGCGGGATGTTCATTTTTCTGAAAAGGAGAAGGTAGGCATTTTTGTGGGGGCGAGTGAACGAGAAAAGCGCCTTTCGCCGGAGTTTTATGCGCATATTGCCATGGCGCTCATGCGTAAGGGGATGCGACCGCTGTTCTTTGGTGGTCCCGATGATGTGGCCTTGGGGGCAGAGGCAGAGCGTATTTCAGGCATCCGCGGCACATCTTTGTGCGGGACACTTTCCTTGACGCAACTTGCCGCCGTCATGAAGGATTTGGCCTTATTTATCACCGCAGACACAGGCCCCATGCACCTTGCCGCATGGCTTCAAGTGCCAATCCTCAATATATCTCTTGGGCCCGTTAATCCGTGGGAAACAGGCCCTTCTTTTGCAGGGCACCATGTGGTGCAGCCTGCATTGTCGTGCGCGGGCTGCTGGCAAGTGTGTGAGAATACAGAGCGTTGTCAAGGAAAGATGTCCTCGCAGCGGGTTGCTCTGCTTGCCCATACGCTTTTGAAACGACCGGACGCATTGCCGCGCTTGTATATGCCCGGACACAGAGTTTTTACAAGCGGTCGTGACCCGCGGGGTCTGTATACCCTCCTTCCTCAATGTCGTGACCACACCCTTTCTGTACGATATTTGCTCGCCGAATTTTGGAGGGACTGGTTCTGGTTTTGTCTGCATCAAGAAGGCGCAGTGCATCAAGAAAACGCACAGCTTAGGGCAAGTGTAGAGCGTTTACGACAGCATGCTCCGCAAATAATGGAAAAATTCCAATCGGCTTTGGTGCGCCTTGGGCAAAACGTTCGACGACATATTATACATGTGCGTAAAGGCGGGGATCGTGCTCTTTCTGAAACATTTTGGCAGGATGTTCCCTGTTTTTTACGTCCGTTTACGGGCTATATAGACATTTTTTTGCAAAACGAGCTTCATAGTCGTGATGCATGGGGAAGGGTTTTACAGGATATGGAGCTGCTCGTCGCAACAGTGCATGCGTAAGCGTGTGCGACAAAAGCGCGCCATTTTTATTTTTTGAAGGGAGTTTGGGGTA
>CAYJGA010000085.1:0-7538 GCA_964369255.1 uncultured Desulfovibrionaceae bacterium | reverse complement strand
CCCCCTTTCAAAAAAACCATCTGTTTAACTAAATAGTTGGCGTTTTTAAATGAAAAGCACACACTTATTTTTCTAAAAGCTGTTGTACATTCTTTGACAACCCTTCCCCCCCACAAGCCTTTCAGAAAAAAACAAAAATAAACTTTTAGAGCGCCACAAAACGCGCAAGGCGCGCAAGTGTTTCGTCCTTACCCAAGGCGCCCATGACATCGGGCAAATGCGGCCCGCCCATGAAACCTAGGAGCGCCACGCGCAGTGGCGGCCCTACTTGCTTGAACTTGAGCCCTTGCGCTTCCACAAAGTCGTTCAGCGCTTTTTCTGTCTGTTCGGCGCTAAAATCTGTCACATCAGCCATGTGTGCTGCCAACTTCTCCATGAGCGCGGCGCTCTCCGCAGAATGCGCTTTTTTCAGCGCTTTCTCGTCATATGTCATATCTTGCGCTTTGACAAGCACTGGGCGCAGCGCGTCGGCAAGCTCCAGCAAGTTTGAGACACGCTCGCGGAACAGAGGGGCTAAGATGCACATATCTTGCGCGGTCACATGGGTGAAGCCCGCCTTGTGGACAAAGGGGAGTGTGCGCTCTGCCAGTGATTCGACGGGCAGCGCGCGTAAGTAGTGGGCATTGAGCCATTGCAATTTATCGGGGTCAAAGGCGGAGGCAGCGGCATTGAGGCTTGTGCCATCAAAGAAGCTGATAAGCTCGTCCATACTGAATATTTCTTGGTCGCCGTGTGACCAACCAAGACGCACAAGGTAGTTGACCAAGGCTTCCGGCAAAAGGCCATCTTGCTCGTATTCCACCACAGCGCGGGCGCCGTGGCGCTTGGACAGCTTTTGCCTGTCGGGGCCGAGTATCATGGGCACATGACCAAAGCGGGGGAGGGGTAAGTCCAGCGCTTGATAAATGAGAATTTGTTTTGGCGTATTGGAGACGTGGTCATCGCCGCGCATGACATGGGTGATGCCCATGTCATGGTCGTCTACCACCACAGCCATATTGTATGTGGGCATGCCGTCCGCGCGGCGGATGACCATATCATCCAGCTCTTGCACGTCCACGGCGATGGTGCCCTTGACGAGGTCGTCAAAAATGACCTTTCCTGTGAGCGGCGCCTTGAGGCGTACGCAATGGCCTTCGCCAGCTCCCACATTCTTTTCACGACAGCAGCCGTTATAGCGCGGCTTCAAACCCTTGGCGCGCGCTTCTTCGCGCATGGCTTCCACAGCTTCCGGTGTACAGGAGCACCAGTAAGCGCGATTTGAGGCTAAGAGTCTGTCTACATAGGAATTATATAAATCTGTACGTTCCTTTTGATACTTCAATTCCCCGTGCCATGAAAGGCCGAGCCAGCGCATGGAGGCGAGGATAGAATCAGTGTATTCTTGTTTTGAGCGCTCTGTGTCCGTATCTTCGATGCGCAGATGGAACTCTCCTCCGAAATGTTTGGCTAAAAGCCAACAAAAAAGCGCTGTACGCGCACCACCAATGTGTAAATGCCCCGTGGGACTTGGGGCAAAACGTGTAACTACCTTTGACATATATACTCCTTCTGCGGCGTCAAAATACAACAGGCCGATACTTGTTGCGACTCTCCGTGTTAAAGAGCGGACGCGCAAATGTCAACAGAAAACACTGTGAAAAAATCTTTGACAGCTTCCTCTCACTTCTGTATAGAGTGAAATAAACCTGTAACTTCAAGCTGTTGTTTCTGTGTTGCTTCTGTGTTATTCGCGCGTCAATCCTCAGTCATGGTGTTTTTTTATGAAGAAGGATGTTTTTATAAGCGCCTTGATGGCAACACGCACAACGCATACATTATATAAGGAGCCTAAAAATGGCACAAAATATACAAAAAAGCGTGACAGCGGGGACGCTGGCACTCATGACAGTGGCTTCCGTAGTGAGCCTTCGCGGCCTGCCCATGATGGCAGCAGAAGGCTATACCATGGTATTTTATATCCTCTTTGCTGTGTTGGTTTTTCTTTTGCCCGCGGCTATGGTGTCGGCGGAATTGGGGTCTGCATTTGCAAACAATAACGGCGGCGTTTACACATGGGTCAAAGCGGCCTTTGGGCCGCGGTGGGGATTTACGGCTATTTGGTTGCAGTGGATTCAAAATGTAGTGTGGTATCCCACTGTCCTCGCCTTTGCGGCGGCGAGTTTAGCCTATTTCTTTATGGATGATGCCCTTGCTGCCAATGGCTATTATACGGGCGCCGTAATTATGGTCGTTTATTGGCTTGCCACGGCGGTGGCGCTTGCCGGAAGTACGGCGGTCAATTATGTCACCCGCTACGGCGTCCTCCTTGGGACACTGTTGCCGGGGGTGCTTGTCATCGTCTTCGGCTTGTTGTGGGTTGACCAAGGCAATCTCATTGCCATTGAAGTGCAAAATGTGGTCGTTGACGGGGTAGCAACACCAGAAAAAGTACACGCACGTTTCTTCCCGCACTTTTCCGGTCTTGGCAGTATTGCATTCTTGGCAGGTATTGTCCTGCTCTTTGCGGGTGTGGAAGTACAAGCTGTGCAGGCGGCGGATATGAAAAATCCCGCACGGGATTTCCCCCTTGCCATGCTCATGGCCTCTGCCATTATTGTGCTCTTGTTCTTCCTTGGTTCCTTTGCCATTGCGGCGGTTATTCCTGCGCAAGAGCTGAGTCTTACGGCTGGCCTTATGCAAACATTTAAAGTGCTTTTGACAAAGTATCACCTGTCCTTTCTTATTCCTGTGATGGGCTTGCTTATGGCTTTTGGTGTCATCGGCGGTGTCATGTCGTGGGTGACGGGGCCAAGCCGCGGGCTTTTGCAAACAGCAAAGGAAGGCGAGATGCCCCCCATTATGGCTCGTACAAACAAGCACGGCGCGCCAGTGACACTGCTCCTCGTTCAAATGGTCGTCGTCACACTCTTGGCGCTCTTGTACTTTGTCATGGACAATGTGTCCGTGGCCTTCTTCGTACTGTCTGCCATGACAGTGACGCTCTATCTTGCCATGTACATGCTCATGTTTGCAGCGGCGCTGCGCCTTCGCTACACACAACCGGAACTCAAGCGTCCCTATAAGGTTCCCGGCGGACTTGGTGTCATGTGGTTTATTGCGGGCATTGGGTTTTTGGGTGTGACATTTGCGCTGGTGGTGGGCTTCTTCCCACCAAGTAACTTGCCTGTGGGTAACCCTGCGCTCTATGTGGGGCTTGTGAGCGCGGGGCTTATCGTGTTTATAGGTATCCCACTGCTCATTCAGGCCTTTAAAAAGCCCGAATGGAAAACAGACGCTCAACGCGCTGTTCATGTTGAAAAAGAACACGAAGATGGATTACCCCTTCCCACACCTACAGCCATATAAAGAGGAATCGAAATGCATATGAATAATCCTTATGACACAAGTATTGACGATGTCTTTGCCGAAAGCAATTTGGGGCATATTTTGCCACAGGGTATCTTCCCCAATGATGAGATGCATCCGCGCGCCGTTTATCAAGCCTTGCACGACGAACTCATGCTTGACGGCAATTCTCGCCAAAACCTTGCCACATTTTGCCAAACATGGGTAGAGCCGGAAGTCCACAAGCTCATGGATGAGTGTGTGGATAAAAATATGATCGACAAAGACGAATACCCGCAAACAGCGGAAATAGAAATGCGTTGCGTGCGTCTCTTGGCAGATTTATGGAATGCGCCCTCATCCACGACGACCCTCGGCTGCGCCACCATCGGCTCCAGCGAAGCCGCCATGTTGGGCGGCATGTCCATGAAATGGCGCTGGCGCGCTCTTCGTGAAGCACAGGGGAAATCCACAGATAAGCCCAACTTAGTCACAGGTCCCGTGCAAGTGTGCTGGCATAAATTCGCCCGCTATTGGGATGTGGAATTGCGGGAAATTCCCATGGAAAAAGATCGCTTGCTCATGACACCGGAGGAAGTAATAAAGCATTGTGATGAGAACACCATCGGCGTTGTGCCCACACTTGGTGTCACATTCACAGGCGCCTACGAACCTGTAAAAGCCATCAGCGACGCCCTCGATACTTTTGCTTCCACGACGGGCAACGACATCCCCATCCATGTGGACGCCGCCAGCGGCGGCTTCTTGGCGCCCTTCATCGAGCCGGATTTGTCGTGGGATTTTCGTCTGCCGCGTGTGAAATCCATCAATGCGTCGGGGCATAAGTTCGGCCTTGCGCCCTTGGGTGTGGGCTGGATTGTCTGGCGCGAAAAGGCAGATTTGCCAGAAGACTTGATTTTTTGGGTGAATTATTTGGGCAATAATATTCCGACCTTTGCCATCAACTTTTCACGGCCGGGCGGGCAGATTGTGGCGCAATACTATAATATGGTGCGCCTTGGGCGTGAAGGGTATTATAAAATCCATAAAGCTTGCTATGATACTGCCGCATATCTTGCTGTAAAATTAAAGGAATTAGATTTATTCCATTTTATCTATGATGGAAAGGGGGGCATTCCCGCACTCACATGGACGCTGAAAGAAGGCGCCGATGTGGGTTTTTCGCTCTATGACCTTGGGGAGACGCTCCGCGCCCGTGGCTGGCAGCTGCCCGCCTACTCCATGCCCGCGCACAGGGAAGACCTTGTGGTGATGCGAGCCTTGCTGCGTCATGGTTTCAGTAAGGATATGGCAGACCTGCTCATGCGCGACATGCGTCGCGCCATACAGCATCTGACGGAACATGCGCCGAAAGTCCCCTTGATGCAGGGGACAGCGAGTTATAGTCATGCAGGGCGTTAAAAAAGCGCTCGTTTAGGCAGAGGAAAGGGGAGGGGTTTTTTACAAAAAACCCCTCCCCTTGTAATTCCTAATTTTTTATATTTTTTAAGTGATTATTTGCGCACATAGGGGAGATACTGCTTGTCCGTGCCCATAATGTGTTGGATGAGCCAATCCTTGAGGAAGACGAGGAGATCCATGCTCAAGGTGTCACTGCCGCGAGCGAGGCGCTCTTGAAATTCTACAAGCTTTGCCACAAAGGAACGGTGCACCTTTTTGTGCTGCTCTGTGTGTGGATAGTCAGATTTGCCAAAGAAGACTTCTTCTTCAGTGAAGTGCGTTTCGGTGTAGTCGCGCAGTGCGCTGAGGAGCTGCTCAATACGCTTTTTATCGCCGCCGCCTTGCATGGCTTTGTGAAGCGAGTTTATGTAGTCACACAATTTTTTGTGCTGCATGTCGATGCGGTCGATGCCAAGGTTGAGCTTGTCTGTCCAGACTATGAACGTATCTGTGCTGCTGGCGGCTTCAAGGTCGCCGCTGTTGAGAGCGTGGACAATCATATCCACATCATCGACGCTGCTGGAGAATGTCACAAGTGTGCCCATAAATTGCTGCATATGGTCTGTGGTTTGCCCGGCGACGGATTTGACTTCATCAAGGGCACCATGCACCTTTTTACTGATGTATGACTGGTTTTTTGCAGCATCGGCGATGTCGCTGAGTTGACCGGCAGTTTCTTCCATACGCTGGATAATGTTTTTCATGAATGCGCCGGCGCCTTGGGTGTTTTCGGCGCTTTCTGTGGTATACTCTACAGCCTTTTCCACCACCATCATATTGCGCTCAGTTTCTTCCCTAATGCTGCGTACAGCGTCTTCCACTTCTTTTGTGGCTGTGAGGGTTTTTTCTGCGAGTTTGCGCACTTCATCGGCAACGACAGCAAAACCACGACCTGCTTCACCAGCACGGGCGGCCTCAATGGCGGCGTTGAGGGCAAGGAGGTTTGTTTGGTCTGCCACTTCGTTAATGACAAGCATGACCTTTCCAATGTTTTCAGTGCGCTGTGCAAGTTGCACCATGGTATCGCGCAGGCTTTGCACTGTCTCTTGAACGCGCATAATGGAGGCTACGGACGCTTCTACACCGCTGACGCCGTCCATAGCTTTTTGCCGCGAGTCATTGGCGCCTTCAGACACTTCGAGCACTCTGCTGGCGGAAGACTCCGCACTTTGCAACATGTCTTCCATGGAGGCATATGTTTCTTCGATGCGCGTGAGCTGTGAGTGCATACCCCCGCTGACAACGCGCACGACTTGTGTCAGCTCCCTGACGCCCTTGGTGAGCTTGGTTGTCACAGTGGCGGCCTTGTTGCCAATTTTTTGCATATCGGCTACCATCTGCTCTTGGGTGGCAAGAAGGTTTTTGCTCTGTGTCAGAGCGTGTTCTGTATCTGCATGTTGCTTTGCGAAAGATTCCATATCTTTATTTCGCTGCGAGCACTGATGTTCCCATTCTTTTTGAGCTTTTATGACGCAAGAGTAAATGTCTTGCAAGTCATGCTCAAGATGGGAAACATCAAGGCTTTGTTGCAAAGACGCAGTGCTGACTTGCTGTGCGATTTTTGTGTCGTGCCCTTGTTTGCTCATTTTTGTGATGAAGTTCATCAGGGCGGCGGTCTGCTGATTTCTGTCATGCACGCAATAAAAGGCGCCTCCTATCGCACAAAGTACGGCGCAAGCTAAAAGTATGAGTGAGAATGTGGAACCCACATCCATAAGAACCACTGCGGCATTTATGACCACAAGAAGGCTTAATGTGATAAAAAAAACTGTGCGTGCATGCATAGAGACTTCTCCCAAGTAGAGTTTTATTTGATCAAAAAATAAGGCGTATATTCATAACAATTCAAACGAGAATGAGCATCATACATGAAGACACTCGATTTACGAAATATGCCATGTCCCCAACCCGTGGTGGCATGTCGTAATTTTTTAATGGCAGCAAAGGCACAAGGTGGTACGAATACTGTGGACGGATATGCAAAAAATGCGCCAGAAAACCCCTTTGTCGCGGACGTGCGTGCCATCGTGGACAATGAAGCCGCCGCAGAAAATGTACAACGCTTTTTAGAACAGCAAGGCTTGAGTGTTGTGCGCAGTGTGCAAGGAAAAGATTTTCACCTCACAGCACAGGGCGTTCATAGCGCACAAGATGCATATTCGCAAGCAGAAAATGCGTCACAAATACCCAGAAATGGTGTTCACACCACGACTCATGGCGCGCAAGAATACACCCTCGTTTTCATTACCACAGAGACATTGGGGCGCGGTGACGACGACCTTGGCACAAAACTTATGGCGACATTTTTAAGCACATTGCCCGAGCTTGGTGAAAGCTTGTGGCGCGTTATTCTGTTGAACGGCGGCGTGAAATTGGCGGCGCAAAAAGGGCCTGCGCTGGAGCATTTGCGAGCGCTTGAAGAGGCGGGAGTCCGTGTGCTTGTGTGCGGGACGTGTCTTGCGCATTATGGCTTGATGGAGCACAAGCAGATAGGGGAGACGTCGAACATGTTGGATATTGTCACAAGCTTGCAGCGCGCAGAGAAGGTAATCCGACCCTAGTATTATAGTTGTAGAGTTAAGGTTTTTTTGAAAAGGCTTGTGGGGGGAAAGCTTTTTTTTCTACAAAAAGTTTCCCCTCAAGAAAAAACTTACAAAAATAAAAAAACTCTTAGACAAAACAAGGTGCTAGTGCTTTGTCAACACTAAAAGTGTAGTTTTAAAAGCTGACTCGCTTTGTACATTTACCTC
>CAYJGA010000084.1:0-7593 GCA_964369255.1 uncultured Desulfovibrionaceae bacterium | reverse complement strand
AACACACCGCGCGTGGCGAAAATCGTTGACATTTACGACGAAGCCGCCACCATCCGCCGCTTTACCCTTCGCCTTCACGACAACAGTCCCCTCGGCACGCCCGCCCTACGCGGTCAGTTCTACATGATTACAGATTTCGGCGTGGGCGAAGTAGCCATCTCCGTTCCCTTTGGCGACAACGAGCGCGACACCCTCGAATTTTACATCAAAAAAGCAGGCAAGGTCACATCCTCGCTCTTCCAGAAGCGCGTAGGCGACATGCTCGGCGTGCGCGGCCCCTATGGTCAGCCCTTTCCCTACGAAAAGCTTGTGGGGCGCAACCTCGTCATCGCCGGCTCCGGCGTGGGCTATGCTCCCGTGCGTGCGCCTCTCCTTCGCGCCATTGAAAATAAAAAGGATTTTGGCGACATAGTCATCCTTGCCAGCGCGCTCACCTATGAGGAATTGATGCTCAAGGAAGACCTCAAAGCGTGGGCACGCGTCCCCGGCGTGCGTGTGCTCTACGCCCTCGCCAAGCCCACCACCGCCGTGGACGCTCACGTCGGCTACATGAACGACCTGCTCCCCACCCTCGGCCTCGACTTCACCCACACAAGCGCCATCGTCTGCGCGTCAGCGCGGCGCATCAAGGCTGTGGCAAAGGATCTCATGGCGCTGGGCATGGCGCCCACAGACATATTCACCGCCCTCGAAACCCACATGCGTTGCGGTGTTGGCAAGTGCGGGCACTGCAAAGTCGGCGCCCACTACATGTGCACCGACGGGCCCGTTTTCAGTTATGCAGACATGCTCATGTTGCCACCGGAGTTTTAAGATTTTTTATTTTTGAAGGGGCTTTGGGGGGGAAAGCTTTTTTTGTTTTTTTTGTTTAAGTTTTTTTCTTGGGGGGAAACTTTTTTTGGGAAAAAAAAGCTTTCCCCCCACAAGGGTTTCAGAAAACTATAAACAAAAATACAGCTTAACCTTTTTAAAAGAATAACAAAATGCAAAAGAATTTATTTAGGCACAAATCCTGTTCGCTCCTCATGGGGCCGTTCAGCATGGCCTTGTGTATGCTCCTGCTGCCCGACCTTCTCGGCGCGCAGGGGGCGCTTGTTGCGGGCATTATTGCGTGGATGGCGCTGTGGTGGATTTTACGCCCCGTCGAAGTCTATGTCACCGCACTTCTGCCCATCGTTTTGAACGCATTTTTTGATGTGCTACCCATGCACCTCGTCATCGGACAATACTTTTCGGAAGTAATTGTCCTTCTTCTCGGCGCGGACTTGCTCTGCCTCACATGGACAGCCACAAAACTCGACCAACGCCTCTCGCTCAAAGTGCTCGGCCTTGTGGGGCCGTCCATGAAACAGCAAATCATTGTCTGGTTCTTTGCCGCCGCCATCCTCTCGCTCTTTTTCCCGAAAACTGTTGTGTGCATCCTCATGACCAATATAGCCGTTTCCATGTTTGCCTTTGTGGGAAATGCAGACATAAAGAATAACACAAGCGCTGTGCCCATCTTACTCGCCATCGCGTGGGGCTGTGGCATCGGCGGCGCCGGAAGCCCCCTCGGTGGCCCCATGAACCTCATCGCCATCGACTACATGGAAACCCACACAGGCGCTGAATTTATGTATATTGATTGGCTCACAAGGATGCTCCCCTTTACGCTGATTATTTTAGGCATCGCCCTTTGCTATCTCCTCTGTATACGCCTGCCCGCGCAGCACATGACAGGCACAAAGGAATATTTCCGGCACGCCTACAAAAGCCTCGAGAAAATAAGCAAAGGAGAAAAAATAGCTCTTACCCTCTTCCTCGCCGCCACACTCCTCTCCTTTTTACGCCCTCTTTTCGCGGACATATTGCCCCAGATGAAACCGGCATACTGCTTTTTTGCGCTGGGCACCCTCGCATTCTTTCTCCGGAACGACGAAGCTCAACCCTTATTGACGTGGAAATATGTGGAGAAAAAAATTATGTGGGGCATCCTCTTCCTCTTTGGCGGGAGCCTTGCGCTGGGGAAAATGCTCATAGAAACAGGAACCGCCGACACCATCGCACGCCTCCTTGCGCAGAGCAATTTCTCCCATGACATCATACTCATAGGCGTCATTACCCTATTAACATGCGCCTTTGCAGAAATATCAAGCAGCACCGCCGCATCCGCCATCTCTGTTCCCGTCGTCATGAGTCTGACTCTTGCCCTACAGGTCAACCCCGCGCCATATTGGTATATCACCATCATGGCCTTTAACTGTGCCTATATATTGCCACTCACAGTCCGCGCGGTGCCCGTCGGGCATGGCATGGACGCAGGCTACCTCATCAAATATGGCACGCCCCTTGCCCTGCTGAGCTGGCTTGCCATTACTGTCGTCGGCTATATGTTTATGCGCTTTTGGCCGCAATTCAGCGTCATATAAAAGCGCCGCTCCGCTCGTCCTCAGAGTGTCACACTTCACAACAAAGAAAACATATGCCACACACAATTCACGCATTCACCACACAAGGCACCATACCCACAGCACCGCATGGGCATACATGGGACAGTCTCATGCACAGGGCGCTGGAACTGGCACGCCAAGGCGCTCGCAGAGGAGAAGTGCCCGTGGGCGCCCTTGTGGTTCTCACATCAGGCGACATCATTGCCGAAGCGCACAACCTGTGCATCGCCCAACACGACCCCACCGCCCACGCAGAAGTCCTCGCCCTGCGTATGGCCTGTGAAAAAGTCCATAATTACAGGCTCAAAGACGCTGTTCTCGTCGTCACACTGGAACCCTGCCTTATGTGTGCCGGCGCCCTTGTCCACGCCCGTGTGGATGGTCTTGTCTATGGCGCCGCAGACAAACGCGCAGGCGCCATATCCTCCTGCTGTGAGGGGCTTGAATACGGATTTCTTAACCACAAAGTGTGGCATATGGGGGGGATACGCAGTGAAGACTGCGCACAGCTCTTACGCGCATTTTTTCAGAAGCAAGGCGGCAGAAAGCCGTCCGCGCATGAAGGTGGCATTTCTTAAGCAAACAGGCGGGAACACACGAAAAAAAGGTGGTCGGAAGGCTTTCAAAGCCTTCCGACCAGCTCGTAAATTTAAGGGGTGGAAAGGGTCTCTCTGAAGTAGGTGGTGATGTCGGCATTGGGTGCCTGCATGTTGCCAAGGTCTATCAAGGATTGATAGGCTCCCGAATTATCCTGCTTCATGTTCTCTGGAGCGCCATCGAGTATCTGATAGACCAAATCCTCTTCATCCAGCAAGATTGTCACGGTCGTATTCTCCGCCGCTGTATTCTTTCCAACAAACTCGTAGATAAGCGTGTCCACCTCACCATCGCGCAGGTCAATGACAAGATTGTCCACGCCGTCGTTCAGTGTCACTGTCACCTTGTCCTTACCGGCACCCGCAGTAATGCGACCGCCCTCGCTTTCGGCAGTATTCTTGACGGTTATGATGTCACTCCCATTGCCGGCGTCGATGGAGGCATTTCCTGCAAGCGTGTTCGCCTGAATTTCATCATCGCCACCACCGCCCATGATGGAGGCATTTTCCCCAAGCGTATAAACAAGAATGGCATCCGCACCCGCCACATGATCAGTAAAGGTACTTGGGTCAGCAGGGCTATCACCATAAATGGTCGTATTCGTCACGGTTCCGGTCACAAGGATTTCATCGTGTCCTGTCCAGACCTCTACGCCGACACCGTCCACAACAGCAAAGTCACCGGCAATTACCACATTGCTTCCGGACACATCACCCTTGATGATAATGCTATCGTGACCCATTGTATAAGAGGCAGCGCCCCCTATGGTCACGAGGTCGCCCACAATGTAGGTTTTTTCGTCGTCGACACCGGCCTCAATATCGCCGTCGATGACAATAAAGTCGTGACCGCCTGTGAGCCCTTCCACAGCAGTTGTCTGTTCGTTTTTATCGCCGGCTATGCGGGAGCCTGCCTCAATACTGTCGCCTGCTTGAATGACAAGCATATCATCGGCACCCTTGATACTTTGCGTGCTGTCCCCGTATACGTGAACAACCGCACCATTAAGGGATATTTTTACATTGTCCGCCGCGTCGCTCAAATGGGCTTCCTGCGGCGCAGCGTCCAAAAATGTCATCGTCGGTGTACTGAGTGCAAAGGTAAGGTCAACAGTACTTTCTTCGCCATGCTCATCAGTTGCGACAAAGGTGAATGTCTCTTGCAAGGCGAGGGTGTTAGATGTCATACCAAGGAGCAGAGCAGCTTTTTGGCTTGATGAAACAAGATAAATCATCTCACCGCTTGCCACTGTGCCTGCTATAGCTAAGGCACCATATGTGCCATGCACATATTGCAGAGTTCCATTTAACACTTGGCTATTTTCACCCGCGCTGCTATGTACCCCAGACACCTCCACCGAGGTGATAGTGCTATCTACATCGCTTGCTGTATACGTCACATAGAGTTGTTCAGCAGCGGAGCCTTCAAGAACGACATTTCTCTCGCCTGCAATATCTATTTCCGGCTTATCGTTGACGCCTTGCATAGTCACCGTCACCGTTTTTTCTGCGGTGGCGCCGACGCTGTCGGTGGCGACAACAACAAACGTATCCGTAAGCTTTTCATTCGCCTTCAGCTTTTTCACGTCCACATGGGTGCCGTCAGTGGTATAAGTAAATTCTCCGTCCGCAAAGCTCACCGTGCCATAGGCGGCGCCGTCGCCCGCCTTGAGGGAGTAGGTAATGGTATCACCGAGGGTATCTGTGGCCTTCGGCGTATAGGTGGCTGTCCTTTCCTCACCCGCGGCGCTCACGGTGCCCACGTCTATGGTGGCGTCGGCACTGTCAAAGACGGGAGCCGTGTTGCCGCGCACCGTCACCGTCACCGTTTTTTCTGTGGTGGCGCCGACGCTGTCGGTGGCGACAATGACAAATGTGTCCGTAAGCGTTTCGCCCGCCTTCAGGTTTTTCACGTCCGCATGGTCGCTGTCAGTGGTATAGGTAAATTTGCCGTCCGCAAAGCTCACCGTGCCATAGGAGGCGCCGTCGCTCGCCTTGAGGGAGTAGGTAATGGTATCACCGGGGCTGTCGGTGGCCTGTGGCGTATAGGTGGCTGTGTTGTCCTCGCCCTCGTCGTCCATGGCGTCCACAGTGAGCGTCGCAGGGGCACTGTCGAAGACAGGAGCCGTGTTGCCCGAAATGTCTTCAAATATGATGGTGTAATTGCCATATTCTGAGGCGAGATTGGCAATATCTACAGTATATTCCTTGCCGTCTATGACGAGCTTGTCTGTGTCCGTATTAAAGTAGCGCACGGTGACGATGCCGGAGCCATTGAGGTTGAGCGTGTCTTGTGTCACGCCGCCGTCATCGCCAAGGTCGATGATGGAATTGCCGGAGCTTCCGTGAATTGTGACAGTGTCCGCGCCGTGACCTGCGCTGATAAAACCATCAATCATATTTGTGACAAGGATTGTATCATCGTCCATGCCGCCATAAATTTCGCCGCCTGCTGCCAGCACGCCCACGGAAATTGCATCAGCCCCTGCGCCGCCATACACCAAGCTTTTAAAGCCGTTCGTGCCGGAGACCGTGCCGCCTACGATAATCGTATCCGTACCGCCGGCCATGCCGCCAGAGCCACCTGTGACTGCATCACCATGCAGAATTGTGTCCTTTGTGGTGGCTGTCACATTGCCTTCCACGATGATGCTGTCTGCGCCCCACGCTTTCACGAGCACAGACGCAGCCACGAACGAGGCATCGCCCGCGATGGTGGAGTTGGAGAAATCGCCCTTGATGGTGATGGTATCGTCGCCAAATGACACGGCGGACACATTGTCCACATTGTAGACGTCGCCGTAAATACTTTGCCCACCGCTCTTGCTTAAAAAGGCGATAGTATCATTGCCGGCGATAAGTTCGCCGTCCGTGATGGTGTGTACGTCGCCCACGATGGTGCCATCGGACATATGGTCGCCGGAAATAATATCGCTTCCCGCGCGCACAAGACCGCCGCTTATTTCATAGGCGTCACCGGAAACAACGATATTTGTGTCAATGTCACCCTCTACGCGAATATTTTGACCTTCGAGTATGTGCGTGCCGGCCGAAATATCGAGGACGTCCGCGGAAAAATCGCTGATGCCGTCCGTGGTGACATGTTCCATGGGCGGAGGAGTCGGTTCGGGAGGGGTGGTGCCTGGGACAATAGACGATCCGCCCTTGCCTGCATCTGCCACAAGAACAAAGTCGTCGCCGACATGACCAAAGGAGAGAGTTCCATCGGCCTCCGTTTCCACTAAAGGCACAAATCCGGCATCTTGCAGCGCTTCTACCAAGGCTTGTGTATTTTCATCGCCCAGCGCCTCCACAAGAGATTGCTCAAGGGCGACGTAGTTTTGATCGACAGCCTCTTCCGCTACCTTATCTGCATCGTCGTCATGCTGTTCTTCGCCTTGCTCTTCATGCAGGACAAAAGCGATGAGTTCGACGAGGGAGTTGACCTCTTCTTGTGTGAGGGTCACGGAAAGTATATTATCTGCGGCGCTGGCTGTGATGAAGGCGCCTTGGCCTGCTTTTGTGAGGGAGGCAAACTTTCCTGTGTGTGTTGTCAGCACAAGGTTGCTCCCTTGCGCAAGAGATATGAGGGCGTATTCTTCGCTGGTGTCGGCATTCACCTTTGCGATAAAGTCTGTTCCGCGAATGCCTACAGAGGTCTTGGGGGTGAGCACTTGAAAGGCGCCGGAGCCTTGCTGCGCAGCGTGGACATCAGTGGAACCGGCAGCACGCATAACCCCTTGAGTCAGTTCGAGCGCAAAGGCAGGTGCCTCTGCATTTTCGGAAGAGAAATCTTTAATTATCATGGTGGTGTGCGCGCCAAGAGAGGCCTTTGCGCCATCGTGAAAAAGTATTTCAGCGCAAGTGCCGTGCGTTTTCATCACATCTGTCGCGTAAAGCGCGTCACCTTGCTTAAGGAGTATTTGCTGTCCGTGACGTTCGACTAAAATAGGCTCGCTTGCTCGAGAAAGCGTTGCGACGACTGTGCTGTGCGTGATAACCATAACAATTTCCTTGAAATTTATATACCGTACCGAGAGTGAGCGCGAGGAAAAAAGAGCAAACGCCACCCTATCAATGGGAAAGCTACCGCTTTTCTAGAGAGTTGTCAAGTACACTACAAAAGCTTTTTTCGAAACAATTCCTAGTAAGATTTCTCTATCGCCTTCCACAATCTATTTTTATAAAAATTGCTTTCTTTTCTTGACTTTAGACAAAAAATTTTTTACGAAAAAAAAGTATTTTTTCATAAAAAGGAGAACTCATTATGAATGTGACCATTACATATTGCGGCGCATGAAACTATGCGCCTAAAGCGGCCAGTTTGGCTGACAAATTACGAGACGCCCTTGGTGTACAAGCGCAAGTGACGGCGGGCAGCGGAGGTGTGTTTGACGTACATGTGGACGATACACTTGTTTATTCCAAGGCGCAAACAGGCACTTTTCCGGATGAGGATGCCCTTGTGGCGGAATTACGCAAAAAATATGCCTAAGCGCTGTTTCTAAATAAAGAGATTTTTTTTGAAGGGGTTTGGGGGGAAAGCTTTTTTGTTTTTTATTTTTTTT
>CAYJGA010000083.1:0-7663 GCA_964369255.1 uncultured Desulfovibrionaceae bacterium | reverse complement strand
CCCCAAATCCCTGTCAAAAAAAACACATTTAGAATGCCATGAAAACTGAGAGGAGATGCCATGTTTAGCCTGTGGTGTATAACAGCCGTGGTGCAGTGTTGCATACTTTTATGCGTGTATTATGGCGCAATGCGCCTCCTTCATGACAACAACGACAAAAACGGCGCTTTGGGAGAATATGCTCTCCCCCCGCATGCGCGCATTCCTCGTGACTCCATGCCCCCTGTGGCACTCATTATCCCCGCTGCCGGCAACCACCCACACATGGAAACAGCCCTACGTTCGCTCTTGACGCAAAATTACCCCTCTGTGCTGCCTGTGCTTGTGACTGCAACAAAAGAAGAACCTGCGGCCTATCTGGCTGAAACACTGCGCAAAGACTTCCCCGAACTTGTCTGCCTCAACGCTGGCGAAGCGACGCACTGCGGACAGAAAAACCATAACCTCCTGCATGCAGTCCGTCATATACAAAGTCTCGACGATGCAACGACTGGCGCCGATACGACAGGCGCCAATACGACCTTGTCGCCCGAAGTCTTTGTGTTTTGCGACAGCACACATGTGGCTCCGCCTGATTTTCTCGACGAACTCGTTCAGCCCATCGCCCGCGGCGAAGTGGGCATTTGTACAGGCTATCATGATGTCGTCGCACGCGATGCGGGCATTGTCTCTTTAGCCTATCAAATCAGCGTCATGCTCATGCGCTTCTTACAGGCCATAGCTGTTTTTACGCAACCATGGGGCGGCGCCACGGCGATTTCTCGCACGCTTTTTGAAAGCCACCACATTGCACGCCTCTGGGAAACACATGTCGTGGACGATTGCTCCTTGGCAGCGCTGACCCTTGCGCGCCGTGTGCCTGTGCGCCTGTGTCCAAGAGCCACACTCACAACCACTGCGCGCGCGCAGAGCATGGATGTGTGGCGTGCGTGGATGGAGCGTCAAGTCTTGTTCTTGAAATTCTGCATCAAACCACAGTGGTACCTGCTTGGATTTTTTGCATTTCTCTTGCTCTTCCCTTGTATAGGCACTCTCTGTGTCTTGGTGAGCGCAGACAGTGTCCTTATGATGGGTCTTGCGCTTGCGCATGCGGGCGTGTTGTGTGGTATTATGCTGCTGTGGCGCTGTGCGGCGCGGCGCGGCGATTGCGACAATAGGGACATCGACAAGAACAGAGACAAGAACAGAGACAGGGACAGCAACAAGAGCGATGCGCCTGCGTGGGCATGGTGCGGCGCTTTTTTCTTGGGAATTGCCATGTTTTTCTTTGTTTTTCTCAAGAGTGCGCGGCAATGGCATATAGACTGGCACGGTGTCCGTTATGATGTGAGTGCAGGGGGACGTGTCGTGCGTCTTCAAAGGAAATGACACGATGATAGGCATGTCGGATCTTGTACGCGTGAGCGTGCGTCAGGTACTGCGTCAACGCGGTTTTGGCGTCATTTTTTCCATCGCACTTGGTATCACGGCCTTTATTACATTGGCTGTGCTTGGACAAGAAATTCGCTATAATATTGGTCAAGATATGGTTCTTATGGGCGGCGTCAATATTATTGATGCGAGCATGGAGGACACAAAATACCCGGGGCAACCCGCGCGCGAGTTTCACCAAGCCACCATGGACGCTTTGCGCACTTTGCCCGGCGTTTTGACAGTAAGTGTGACTTTGTCGGGTCAAAAATTCTTTGAATTTCGCGATGAAGAGGCGACGATTCACGCCTCATTCCGCGGTGTGGACGAACACTATTGGGAAACTTTTGCAGCCACACTCATGGCCGGTCGCTTTTTTACGAGCGAAGACATACAGCACCATAGCCGCGTGTGTATTCTTGGATGGGAATTTGCGGCAACCCTTTTTGGCTCCCCTGAAAATGCCATAGGCCAAAGGGTCTTTTTAGACTCGGATGTCTTCGATGTTGTGGGCGTTGTGGGGGGAGTCATGGTGGGTGCCGGCATCCGCGGCGGCTTCCTTCCTTATACGACAGTTAAGGATCGACAATGGATGGGGGGCAAGTTAAATAAACTTTATGTTCGCGGTATCGGATGGGAGGATGTCCCCACCCTTGTGGAGCGTATCCCCCCTGTGGTACACGCCCACCAAGAGGCACCCTATCTTGTCTTGCGAACGCGCACAGAGCAATTAGAGCGCATCAAAAATACCTTTGTCTTTGTGGAAGCCCTGCTCTGGCTTGGCATTATCGCCTCCTTGCTCTTGGGCGGCTTTGGCATCTGGTATGGCACCTTTGCCGCGGTTCGCGCTCGCACGCGCGAAGTCGGGTTGAAAAAGGCCATGGGGGGCGCTGATAAGGATATTTTAGCCCAATTTCTTATGGAAGCCTTGTGTAAATCTGTTGCCGGCGGTTTTTTAGGCATCGCACTTGGCACAGCCTGCGTCCAAATTGGTGCCTATTTGCTCGCTTCCGCCACATCATATCCCCTCTTGCTTCTGAGCAGCGGAGGGAGTATCCTCTTTTCTGCTGTCATCGGCGTTGCGGGAGGGTTATATCCTGCCCTGCAAGCCAGTCGCATGGATGTGGTCACAGCTCTGCGCTTTGAATAAAACCATCTACACGTTGCTGAGGAAAATATGCTTGATACTGTCGCACTCATAGGCATCATAAAAGAAGCCGCCACACGACTTATTGCAAACAAAGAAATGCTCACCGACCTTGACATCGCCATCGGCGATGGCGACCATGGCATCAACATGGCACGAGGCAGCGAGGAAGTACTGAAAAAACTCGAAGGCGACCTTGCGCAAAAAGACGCCGGAACCATCCTGAAAACAGTGGGTATGACCCTTGTGAGTACAGTGGGCGGTGCTTCCGGCCCCTTGTATGGCACGGCGCTTATGAAGGCCGCCGCTGTTGTGGCAGACAAAAGCACACTCGACAAAGACGATGCCATCGCCATGCTCGACGCCGCCATTGAAGGCGTTAAGATGCGAGGAAAGTCCACTGTCGGCGAAAAGACCATGCTTGACGCCCTCGTTCCCGCCCTTGAGGCGCTCAAGGAAACGCCCGACCGCGCAGCCACGCGCATCGCCGTCGCAAAAAGCGCGGAAATGTCAAAATCTCTCATGAGTGCCTTCGAGGCAAAGCACGGCCGAGGTGGCTCGATCAAAATCGACGACACGGTCTCCGCCGGCGTTCCGAACATGTGGATTGGCAAGATGGCCGATGGCTCCGAATTGCACTTGTTTGACCTTCTTGTGCCTCAAGTTGACTCCCTTTTAGCAGAGAGCAACCGTAAAGCTGTGCTTAGCGCCGCAGATGAGGGTGTGGAATATACAAAAACCATCATCGCCACCAAGGGGCGCGCAAGCTACCTTGGCGAACGCAGTTTGGGACATCAAGACCCGGGCGCCACATCCAGCGCCATTATTTTACGCGCTGTTCTTGAAACCTTAGACAGGTAAGGGGCACTTTTATGATAGGCATTGTTCTTGTATCCCACAGCGCCCATCTTGCCCAAGGCGCTTATGAACTTGTGAAGATGCTTGCCGACACTGTGCCTGTCGCTGCCGCCGGCGGTTTGGAAGATGGCAGCTTTGGTACCAGTTTTGAAAAAATCAGCGCCGCCATTGACACTGTCTACAGCGAAGACGGGGTCTTGATATTTTGCGACATGGGCAGCGCCATCATGACCAGCGAAATGGTCGTGGAGAGTATGGCGGAGCGCCGATTGTGCATTGTAGACGCGCCCATCGTCGAAGGCGCTCTTGTGGCAGCCATGGCCTCTCTTGCCGGCGACGACATGGACAGCGCACGCGCACAGCTCGCAGAGCCGACAGCATTCACAAAAGGCGTGGGCGCTTAAAGAGTGTGACTAACAGCCCATAATGGAAAAGTATTTTTTCGAGATTTTGTCTATATACCTGCAATGACACTTGTTTTTAAGCTGCATGGCATATGTTTTGCACAGCAATAAGCGACACGGCAAAAGTTTCAAAATTCTGACAGCGAGCCCACGCAGACGCCTTTTGAATCTTTTTACATGTCTTTCAGGCGCTTAGGCGTATTTGCCAAGGAATAAGAAATGTGTTATTACTGCGCTGAACATAATCTTAAAATGCATCATGTATGCACATAACAAAGGGCAGAGGCAATTATGGATTTAGGTTTGAATACCCCCACTACTGAGGAACAGGAAGACATCATTGACCTCACTGATATTATTGATTTGACGGACGTCATCGAAGAAGGCGCCTCTCCGACTGCGAGCACAGCTGCAAGCGACCTCAAAAACGCCTCCCCTGATATGGTGGGGGGACCACTCAGCGACACCCTCGACGATGTTCTTGGTGATGTTCTTGGTGGCGCCCTTGACGCAGCCATCAATGGCACCCTCGACGAAGCCACAGCAGACTCCATTCTTGGAAAAACCAAGGGCGAACCAGCTGCCAACGCGCACGCAAGCGACCTTGGCAACGCGGATAATCTGAACCTCGCCTTTGGTGCGGATGCCGATATTGACGCGCTCCTTGACCAGATGGATAATGGCACACCGCTTCCGTCGCCCGCCGCACAGGTCGCGCCGCCAGCTGCTCCAAAAGCCGCTTCCGCCGCTTCCTTTGACCCTTCGCTCCCCAATGCCGACGCCTTCGACATGAGCGATTTCGGCAGCGATTTAGGCGGACACACCGACACAAGCGCCGGCAACCCCCTCGACGACCCCCTCGGTGATGCCTTTGGCGACATCCTCAACAGCAGCCCCAAACGCCCGCTTTCGAACTTGAACGATCCCATGGACTTGTCTGCCATGCTTGACGACGCCCTGAACGACGACTTCCCCAATGACGCCGATAATAATTCCAATCATAATTCCAATCATAATTCCAATCATAATTCCGATGACGAGCCCATCGACCTGTCCGACACCATCACCAACGACATCCCCGGCCTCGCCGACGTAGACGCCCTCCTCAACAACATGGACGTCCCCCCACAGCCGGAAGACATCGCACAAACACAAAAAATTTCAGAAGAAAGCGCTCAAAGTATGGACGACCTGCTCGAAAGCATCCTCGACGAAGCGCCTACGCACAAGACAAAGCCTGCACCTGTCGCAACACCTGCACCACCTGCGGCGTCTCTTCAAGATGCATTGGACATGAGCGATTTGGGTATGGACGATTTAGGCATGAATGATTTAGGTGCAGCAGATTTAAACATGGACACTCCAAGCGCAGGCAATGCCCTCAACGACCCCCTCAGTGATTTGGACATGCTCCTCGACGCCGACGAGCCAAGCCCCGCAGCACCTGTCGCAGCAGCCGCTGTCGCGGCAGCAGCGCCTGTCGCGCAGACTGAACAAGCCCCGCCACAGAAAAAGCAAGTGCGCGTCCAAGTGAGCTCGCCAAAGCCAAGCCAGCCAGCCGCACAAGCAGCTTCTAAACCGGAGCCAAAAGCAGCGCCTGCACCAAAGCCAGCGCCTGCACCTGCGCCTGTACAAGGCGAGTCTCTTGAAGCGCCCGCAAAACATGCCAAGCCCACTGAAGCCATCGAAGATTTGGCCAATATCGACAACTTGCTCCTCGAAGAAGGCATCGTCGACGAGGCATTCTCCGCCGCTGATTTTGCAGAAGACAGCATGCCAGAACCACAAGATACTGCCGCAAAAGCCGCAAAAGCAAAAGCTGCCGCCAACGCGCGGCAAAAATCAGACGGCATACTGGAAGCCTTGGATGCCCTCGACGTCATGCCGCACATGCAACAGCATTTACAGCAACAAAGCAAGGGCACAGTGGAGACCGCAGACCCCGCAGGCCCAGCGCCTCGTCCGCCTGCGCAACGCGCAGAAGCCGATACAGCGCAAGACCTTCTGGACGACTTGCTTGACGCGTCGGAAGCATCGACAGCGACAGCACCCGCAAGTCCGCCGGCACCTGCCGCCGCGCCCGCAAGCGTGCACAGCGATGAGCTGGATATGCTGGCTGATATTGAAAGTATTCTTGACGAAAGCGCCGACCTTATGCCGCAAGACCCCACACAAGCCCCCACTGCTTCTGTCGCTCCTGCTGCTGACTCTGCTGCGGGCACAGCTGCTAAGGACATTGCGCACATGGAAAAATTACTGTTAGAAAAAGTCGAGCTTTTAGACGAGCGTCTCGCAACGCTGGAAACTGAGCACAACGCTCTGCACGACAAACACGATGGAGTACAACAAGCAATGCAGGAAGTTGCCACCGCCGAAAAGGAAAGCCAAGAAAGTATGGCTGCCCGAATGGAAGACCTCGAAGCGCGCATGAATGAGCGCATAAACGAGTGTATAGACGAGCGCATGAACGAAAGCACGCAAGACGCACAGCTCCCCGAAAACGTGACAGAACTTCTGTCAACCCTCCAAGAGCGCGTCGCAGAATGCGAAGACTACATTGAAAAACGCCGCGCGCAAAGAGAAGAGGATCAAGCCGAAGAAGTACGCGCCACACTCGCGCAAGCACAGGCAGAACAAGCCGCTCAAGACCGCGCTGAAGACTTACAAGACGCACTCAACAGCCTCAATTCACAGGCCAGCGCCCACGACGCGCTCCTGCAAGAAGCACTCGCCTCTATAGCGACCCTGCAAGAAAGGCTCGAAGGCGCAGAGCAAAGCACCACCACTCCGGCAAGCGACGACAGCACCACGGAGGCCTTGGAGGGTGTTCGTACATCCATAGCAGCCTTATCCGAAAAAATGGGATTATTCGATGAGCGCATCGCCCAATGTGAAATGCAAGCCGAGCTTGTCCACGACGACAACGCAAGCGCAGACAGCCTTGAGCGCATGACAGCGCTTGACGAGCGCGTGGCACAGTGCGAAGCGCTTCTGTCGCAGCAAAATGACGCAGAGCACAGCCCTACGTCCACGGATGCCGGCGAAGCCCAAAGTGCACTGCAAGACGACATAACACGCATCGCCGACAACATGAGCGTGCTCACCGAAAAGCTCACAGCCTTTGAGGATCGCATCGCCCACTGCGAAAGCCAGTGCGACAGCCAAGGTCAGGCCGCTTCGGAGCAGCCAGACGTTAACGAGCAGATGGCAGACTTTGAGGAGCGCATGGCACACCTTGAGGCGCAAAATACAGCCCGCGAGCAAGAAAATGCCAGTCGCAGCGAAAGCCCAGAGGGCACTGAAAAAACCGCAGCGCTCCTGCTGACACTGGAAGAAACCATTACAGAGCGCCTTGCTGATTTTGAAATGCGCCTGACAGAGCGTCTCACGCACTATGGCACCGACCTTGAGAGTCACAAGGAAGAGCAAGCCTTGGCGGACACCCAAGTGCTCGACGCTGTAACAGAGCGCATGGCAGACTTTGAGGCACACTTAACAAAGCGTATGGCAGAGCGTGTCGCCGACAGTCTTGCTCAATACGACGCACAGCGTGCCGGCGCAGAAGAGGACAGTGACAACGGCCCTCAGGCCGACACACAGTCAGCACAGCAAGACACTGCATTACAAAATGCACTCGTCACCCTCGCCGACAAGGTCTCCGCTTTTGAAGGACGCTTCACCACCTTTGAAGAGCATCTTGAAAAGAGCATGGACAAGATGGCTGCCACCACTGCGGCGAAGGTTATTCGTGAAGAAATCACTGCCTTGTTGACGCAAAATTAACGTAGGTTTTAAGTTTTTTTCTTGGGGGGAAACTTTTTTTGGAAAAAAAAAGTTTCCCCCC
>CAYJGA010000082.1:1103-7684 GCA_964369255.1 uncultured Desulfovibrionaceae bacterium | reverse complement strand
CGAATAAAACGCCGGCAGTGATCATAGGATCAATGCCAAAGTTCGCAGAAACAGCACCGGCGATGGAGTTTGTTTGCGTCATGTTGCCGATACCAAAGCCCGCAATGGAACCGAAAATAGCGAAGAGTGCGCCAAACCATGCCCACTTCTTACCAAGGCCGTTCTTGATGTAGTACATGGGGCCGCCCACGACGTTGCCGTCGGGGGTGACTTCGCGATACTTCACAGCCAAGAGGGTTTCGGAGAATTTTGTGGCCATCCCAAGCATAGCCGTGCACCACATCCAGAAGAGAGCGCCGGGACCACCCACGAAGATAGCCGTAGCAACGCCTGCAATATTACCAGTACCCACAGTGGCGGCAAGAGCCGTCATAAGTGCGTTAAAAGGTGAAAGTTCGCCTTCAACGCCTTCGCGTGTCTTTCTTCCTTGCCAAAGCTTTTTGAAACCCTGTGGGATTCTTCTGAATGTCAAGAAGCGAAGACCGAGGGTCATGAAGAGGCCTGTGCCAAGCAAAAGAATAAGCATGACAGGACCCCAAACAAAGCTGTTGATGGGGTTAAGGATGTTTGTCACCAATTGAATAAACGCGTCCATGTGTTCTCCTTCTTTCGATTAAGTGTAGTAAAACAAATGCTTTTAAAAAAACTCGACGACCCCTTATTGTATACATTTTTTTCATAAAAAGAAACTCTTTTGTACATATTCTTTTTCTAAGTACAATTCATTGAAATAAAAAAGAATTTTTCAAAAAAAGTCGCTTGTTATTTTTTTCATTATATTGTATTTCGTGCTATTTATCTGTCAGCGTCATGCAGAATGCAGAGCGCTATGCCACAATATGCGGTCGCACTTGACAACGCACCCGCATGTCTTTTCCGCTGTGCCCACTGTTATCAAGTATGGAAAAGCACTGCGCTTCCACAATATCTATAATTGTATCATCATTATTCATGCGTTGCTGCAAAGCAATTACAGCCTGTGCGCATGCAGCCTCTAACGACGCGGGGAGCGGGGATGAGAACTTGTCATGTCCAACTCCGGGCGAAGTACGCCGTACATTTTGGATACTGTCCACAAAAAGTTCAAGGTGCGCTGTGGGAGCTGTGAGAGCGGCGCCAAGGCCATTCATAACAGAGGCATACTCGGGCACAGACACAGTAACGTCCAAGTGCTGCGCAAGCTTCTTCGTCAACGCTTCGCGGATGATATGCGCAGGGGCGCCCACAAGAAAAACATGGTCTAGCTGAATGACATGACCCTCCAAGAGCTGGGCAATAGTATAGACAGGCTGCCCATTGAGGCGTTGTAATAGGCTGGTAATGCCATCAAATATATGTTCGCACGCGCACTCCACAGCCTTTTTTGCGAGTACTGTGGCAGACAGGCCATGTGCGTCGGCCAATGCGGTGATGGATGCTCTGCTTTTTTGTCGCGCTGCCGCCTCAATACTTGCGTCATCATATAAAAGCAGCAGTGCATCAAGAAGTGTCGGCTTTTCACCGCCAAAGGCCACAGCGGCTCCCTCGCGACGCGGTCCCACATGGACATCGTTCTCGCTGACATGTAAAACAGAGTCACCCCCGACGGGAAGGGAAAGCGTCGCGAGTGCGCGCATATGGGTTTTGCGTTGCTGACCTTGAGGAGAATCTTGTTGCAGAGCAAGCTGCATACCGTCGCGTTCAAGAACAGGCACACCACCGACAAAAACTGCCATATCTGTCGTTGTGCCACCTATATCGAGAAGGAGCACATCGCTTGCTGCTTTCGTATGCGGCATCATACTTTTTGAAGCCATCAGCCCCATGGCACTGGCTGCCGGTCCCGAGAGGAGGGCGTTCACAGGCGTGCGCCGCGCTTCGCCCGCAGGCATGGAACCGCCGTCTGCTTTGAGCAAGTACAGCGGGGCGTGGATGTCCATGTTGTGGAATGTCATCTCCACCGCGTCCAAAAATCGGCATAAGACGTCTCTCACAGCGGCATTAAACCACGCGCTTGCCACACGTCGCGGAAAGTTCAAAAGTCCCGACATCTCGTGCCCCAAGGTCACATGTACCTCTGACGGGGTAACTTCATTGATAATCGAAGCAATTGCGAGCTCATGGGCAGCGTTACGCGGTGAAAATTTGCCTACAACAGCAAAATGACGTATACCTTTCGTATGCCACTCGTGCGCTGCTTCCCGTATCGCTTGGGCGTCAAGAGGGGTGATTTCTTGCCCGCGGTGGTCAAGCCCACCGCCCACGAGGACAACATGCTCACCCATGGCGGCGTTCAAGGGATGTATGCCGGGGCCTGCTGTCAAGAACAGTCCCACAGGAGGCAGGGCATTTTGCACAAGGGCGTTGATAGCAAGCGTGGTGCCAAGCGTGATGCGTTGCGCGTGGTGAAGGGAAATATTGTGTGTTTGCATGCGTTCTTGTAATGTACAAAGCGCTTCCTGTATGGACGCAGGCAAGTTATCATGTTGTGTGCGCACCTTTGCGCACGCACTCACCTCGCCGCCATACACGACAACAGCGTCTGTATGTGTGCCACCGGCATCAATGCCGACATATATTTCTTTTTCTTTTTTCATTGTGCACCAGTTTGTTGAAAATTTTCGCATGTGCACAGCATAGAAGAAATGCCTGTTTTTGTATACAGAAATATATTGTTACAAAAAGGTGTGTATTTTTCTTGCGGAAGTGCGTGTTCTTGTGGCACGACATGGTCACACCTTGTGTGTAAGAAGGAGAGGGGAGTATGGGAAAAAAATCAGTTATCAGCGCGGAGGCATTTGCACAGGTCTGTGAGCCTCTTTGGGCGCCTCTATGTACACCTCTGGCCGTACCGGAGCAGGTGCTTGAGCCTTTGCGTACCTATGTGTCATTGCTCATGAAGTGGAATGCATCCATGAACCTTGTGGGTTCGCGCTCGTGGCAAAGCTGTGTACAGAATTTACTCGTGGACTCCTTCCATGTGGCGCAGTTTTTAGAGGCACTGCCGCTACCGGAAGCGCCGCATTCATGGGACTTGGGCGCAGGCGCAGGACTGCCCGGTGTCCCATTGCGCATGGTGTGGGATGCGGGGCACTATACCCTTGTAGAAGCGCGAGAAAAGCGGGCGCTCTTCTTGCAAACCGTGCTGGCACATATCCCCTTGACGCGGACACATGTTTTTACAGGACGCGCAGAGCACTTCTTTTCCAAGGCCGCAGCACCCGCACATGTCATCATAAGCCGCGCCTTTATGCCGTGGGCGGAACTCTTACGTTTTCTGGAAGCGCCCTTCACACAAGGGCATATACACACGGATGCGCGTGTCGTCTTTCTTGCGCTGGAAAGCGCCCCGGAAGGCGCTTTGCGCGATATGGGGTGGGCAGTAGAACGCACGCAGACGTACTGCGTGCACAAAGGGGCAGGGCAAGAAGATGCGCGCTGGCTATGGTCAGTGCAGAGGGCAGAATGATGTTGCAAAAGCATGTGGGGAAGCCCTTGCATAAAAAGCTTCCCCACATATCGTGTTCTAAAAAGTATTTTAGAAGCTATAAATGAAGTTTGCGCTCACATTCCACGCGTCCGTGGCAGTGTAGGCGTCGCCCCATACTTCGTGATCAAAGTTGAGTACAAGGTAGGATGCGTCCACATACATGTCGAGATTTTCGTACAAAGCATAGTTTGTACCAAAGCCAAACTCCACAGCATAGTCCTTTGTGGTCAGGTACATGCCGGAATCCTGATTGAAGAAGGCCGCATCGCCCAAGAAGCCCGTTCCTGCATTGCGCATATCTTCCACGAGGCCGACGCTGTTGGTGCCGCCGATATAGTTCATGCGTACATTGTGGGTAAGGTCTTCAAAGAAGCTCACGTCTGTGAAGCGCAGGCCAAGACCCCATGTACCCACGAGGTTCTCACCTATGACTGACTCACGGGCAAGATAGCTATGCCCATGGCTTGCGAAAGGAGAAAACTGGTTTGTGCCATTGCTTGTGCTATATGTAGGCAGACGCTCAGAGCCGTTGTCGGGGTTCGCGTCATCGCCGGAGCTGTACCACATATAGAGACCGGGGGTCGCCCATTCCGTCTTGTATTCACCAATAAAGCTGAACATATAGCCTTGACGACGCAATTCTATGTCGTCGGCATCGTCAGTAGAGCCAAAGTTCGCATAGCCGTAGTTGAAGTCCCACGCAAAGCGGAAGGGATCGACGCCGGTGATTTCGCCCGTAAAGCCGCCGTGGATGACGTCGCCGTAGCTGTACATGTCGTCATAAGCACGACCACCATTATCACCGCCCAAGAAACCATCGGCGCTGAATCTAGGACGGGGATCTGTGACCACATTATATGGCAAAAGCCCATAGGCAAGACGATTTTCAGCGCCGGTCAACTCACCATTACGCGCAAAGTTTTGACCCACTGCGCTGTACATGACCCATGGCGTAATCTTCGACCAGCCGAAATTAAAGGGGAGCAGCAGGGCAAATGTATCTATATTGTCAAGAAAGTTTGAGGAAGCGCCCCCAGCTACTGTCGTGTCGTCAACATAGTTATCATTAAAAGGCCGCGCCCAGAACATGGTGACGCCGAAGACGTCGTTGAACTGGTTAGAAAGCACGATGCCGGCGACGTCATCTTCAAAGATTTGCGAGCCCGTCGTGAAGGAGGGGAGTGCAAGGCTTTGAAGACCCATGCGTACTTTTAAGTCCGTTTCAGGGACGAACCAATCAATGTACGCATTTTTTAATTCAATGATTGGCTGGTCGGCACCAAGGGCGCCGCCAGTGCCTGCATTGCCCCATTGCGTTTCGCCAATTTCAAAGTAGACCGTACCGGACAGCGTTTCAGACACCACAGCGTCGATGTGCAAGCGCACGCGCTGGTTGGCGTTGAAATTGTCTGCGCCCTTGGCTCCGCTGCCACCGGAACCGTAGACGGAGTCATTGTCTACATCGCTATAGCCTCTGAGTCCTTGTCCAAAGTCAAAGCCCATAATCCATTGACCGCGAATTTTGAAGTCAACAGCTTGAGCCGGCAGCGTCGCGCCTATAAGCAGTCCCGCCGTTAAAAGGAGTGTTGCCAGTTTTTTCATATCTATCCTTCCTTTTTTACAAAAAGCCTCACATATAATGTCCAAAGGCTCGCTGACCCTTGTTCTGACTCTTGTTCGTGAAGAGTAATCTTTACCACGCACCTCTGTGCTAGCATGAAGAAGGAGGAATTGGCAAGAGAATTTTAAAAAATCTTTATTTTTCAAGTATTTATAGAGAATTTCGTGAAGGTGTCGAACATATTGCATAGAAAATGTAAGAAAAATTCTATGGCTTTGCGTGAGATTGTATGGGGATGGGCAGGGAAGGGGAGGGAGAAACGAAGAAAGGGGAGAGAGCAGGGGAGGGCGCTCTTATAAAAACATAAAAAAAGGGGAACCCTAAGGCTCCCCCAAATATATTAAGCTAGCATATACGCACGCAGCTTAGAAGCTATAAACGAAAGCGGCGTTAATGTTCCATGCGTCGGTGGCGGTGTAGTTTTCGCCCCAGACGTCGTGACTCATATCAAGTACCAAGTAGTTGGCATCTACGAAAAGGTTCAAGTTTTCGTAAATTTGATACTTGGTGTTCAAACCAAACTCAAGAGCATAGTCTTTGTGGGTGAGGTAGATGTTGTCTCCGCTACCGAAGCCAAAGCCGTTAGCAAAACCACCAGCTCCGCCATTTGCATCCTCTACCAAACCAGCGCTGTTCGTGCCGCCAAAGTAGTTGACGCGGAATGTATGGGACAAGTCTTCTACGAAGGAGAAGTCCTTAAGGCGTGCACCGATACCCCATGTGCCAATGAGCGTGCCACTGATAACGTTTTCACGGCTGATGATACCACCAGAGCTGGCAAAGTTGGAGAACTGGTTTGTGCCACCGCCAACGTTGATAACAGGCATGCGCTCGGAACCGTTTCTTTCATTGCCGTCATCACCTGTGCTGTACCAGAAGTACAGACCGGGAGTACCCCATTCCATCTTGTACTCTGCAAGCAAGCTGCCGTAGAAACCGCTACGCTTTATTTTTGCATCTCGACCGTTAATGACATTATCGGCTGTTCCAAAGTCAGAGTGACCATAGTTCAAATCCCATGCGATGCGGAAAGGATCAGCCATGGTGACTTCACCTGTAAGGCCAGCATGCCAAACACTGCCATAAGCAGGCAGGTCGCGAGGGACAACAGGGGCATTAGCAGCCAATAGGCCGCTAGCAGTGGAATTCCATTGTCCACCGTTGCCTGCAGCACCACCACCAGCAGCGATAGTATTTTTTCCAACAGCCAAGTAAGTTAGCCAAGGCACTACCTTGAAGCCATCAAATGTCATAGGTAAAATCAGACCAAATGCATCAGCATTGTCAAGATAATTAGGTGAGTAGTCGTTACTTCCACCCATGCCACGCACTGTATAGTTATCGTTGAATGGACGCGCCCAGAAAGCTGTCACAGAAAAGTTGTCAGTAAACTTGTTGGAGAGCACGATGCCAGCAACGTCTTGAGAGAATACTTGTGTATCCGCTGTGAAGGAAGGCAAAGCGATGCTTTGGATACCCATGCGGACTTTG
>CAYJGA010000082.1:0-1093 GCA_964369255.1 uncultured Desulfovibrionaceae bacterium | reverse complement strand
GGTCAGCTCCCAGCGCGCCGCCGCCGTTACTGCCATTATTATTGCCATTCTTACCCCATCTCGTTTCACCGATTTCAAAGTAGACGGTACCAGAAAGGGTTTCAGAAGCGATAGCTTGTAACTGCAAACGTACGCGTTGTTCAGCGTCAAAACTATCGGAACCGCCGTCATAGCCATACACGGGGTTTCCATTACGAATATCGCTATATCCATCACCACCATCACCATAGTCAAACGACATAATCCACTGGCCTTTCGCCTTAAAATCGATGGCGCTGGCGCCTGTGGCTGCGCCGAATACGAGGCCTGCTGCCAAAAGAAGTGTTGCGAGCTTTTTCATAATCTTCCTTCCTTTTTTATGCTCGTATGCTGTGCCGCCTGCTCGTGCGAGGCAGAGCTCTTGCCTGTAAAAGCTTCTGTCAAAGTCAAGGCGGTGCATAGTGCAAAATTGTTACATCAAAAATATGTAAAATAGAGAACAACTCAAAACCGACGGAACGTCCTTTTGCTCAGTGAAATCCACACAGTGCATTTTCTGAGAGCATTCGTAAAAAGCGCTTATAAAAAACACTCTTTCATGAATGCCCTCAGCCTCTCCAGCACATGTGAGGATTTTCACACCCTTCCATGTGTTCCGCCAAGGGAAAAGTATCTTAAAAGCCTGCCATTGGCAAGTACTTTGGTGCAAATTTTTTTACCAAAAGCGCTTTTAGGAACTATTCTTCTCTTTTATTCATGTTATTTTAAATGTATACGGAAAAATTCTCTCAAAAAAAAATGTTAAATTTTTTTCAAAAACACCTCTTTTTGCTTCCCGCAGGCAAAAAAATTTGACGCCACTTTGCCCTCACTTTGACGCATGTTCGCCCATAATCGACAAGGGTTTTTTTGAATTTATCCATAAAATATATAATATCAGTCGATTATATTTCAATGAGAAAAAATCACCCCTTGCATCTTACGGACATATAGGGTAGCCTTGACGAGATAGGATGTTTTCACTGTCATTCCGATTGTGTGAACTATTCTCAGTTATGCTTGCAAAATACTCTTGAGATAGTTTGAAGGTTCACAGTTATCGTCTGAGAGTGCA
>CAYJGA010000081.1:0-7712 GCA_964369255.1 uncultured Desulfovibrionaceae bacterium | reverse complement strand
GCTTTCCCCCAAACCCCCTTCAAAAAAACAAATCGGAATGACGTGCAAATGCCCCGCTCTCTTCTTCCCTTGACATTTGCCCCTAGACAGATTACGCCCAAGGAGCAGTGGAACATTGGCTATAAAATAAAAACATCACGCCCATACATTAACCGGAGAAATATTATGATTGGCGAACATTCCATCTGGGAAGTCCTTATTTTTTTTGCATGTATTTTCTTTTTCCTGTGGCTTGACCTCTTCAACCACAAGGATAACAAAGCCGTCAGCGTCAAAAATGCCGCCATGTGGTCATCCATTTGGGTGTCCCTCGCACTCCTCTTTATGTGCTACATATGGTTTAACTTTGGCGCAGAACAAGCACAACTCTTCCTTGCGGGCTATCTCCTTGAAGAGTCTTTGTCTGTAGATAACCTCTTTGTTATCATGGCCATCTTTACCTCATTCGGCATTAAGGATGAGCTTCAGCATCGTGTCCTTTTCTATGGCATTCTTGGCGCTCTCATTATGCGCTTCATCTTTATCGCCGCCGGCACACAGCTTGTAGAAGCCTTCGGCGTCTATGCGCTCGCCGTCTTTGGCCTCTTTATCCTTTGGACAGCCTTCAAAATGTGGCAGCAAATGGGTGCAGAGAACAAGGCTGTGGAAAATTACAGCACACACTGGTCTGTGAAGATGACAGAAAAATTCATGCCCGTTCACCCGCACCTCGAAGAACAGCGCTTCTTCGTGCGCACCGATAAGGATGGCAATGTCCTCCCCAAGGGCAGCAGCGGCGTGCTCAAAGCAACTCCCCTCTTCCTCTGTCTTATCGTTGTGGAAATGTCTGATGTTATGTTTGCTTTTGACTCTGTGCCCGCCATTATCGCCATCACACAGGACCCCTTCCTCGTCTACACAAGTAATATTTTCGCCATCCTCGGACTACGCTCCATGTACTTTCTCCTTGCCGCAGCAAAGCGATACCTGCGCCACCTCGAAAAAAGCGTCATCGCCATTCTCTTCTTCATTGGGGTTAAAATGATGCTCGCCGTCACAGGTGTCGTCCACATGCCACCCATGGCAAGTCTCGCCGTTGTTGGCGGACTGCTCTTTATCGGAATTGTGGCGTCGTTCATACCTAAGAAAGCATAAGTATTTATAGTGCACTTTTAAAATGCGTGTGGGGGAAAACTTTCCCCCACACGCATTTTAAAAACACACACAACAACTTAGAAAAGCTGTTTGAACAAATCTTCACCTTGCTCAACATCCACATAAATTTCGTTCCCATCCATGGCAGAAACACCCGTGAGCGGCTCATTGTCCCTGTAAGCGAGATTATCCATCATGACGATGCCGCTTGGGCGCACAAAGTCGTCGGGTGGATACAGCTCTTCCACTTGCTTGCGATAGTGAACAAAGGCGGGCAAAGCGGTGAAGCCGCCTGTTTCGCGGCGTCCGAGAGGTTGAAGCTGGTCATAGCCCACATAGACACCGGTGACAAGGTAGGGCGTATAGCCCACAAACCACGCGTCATTTTCCCCGTTGGTCGTGCCTGTTTTCCCCGCAAGAGGCTTATTGAGGACACGGGCACGCGTGGCTGTCCCGCTCGTCACAACCCTTTGCAGAAGGCGCGTCATGATGTAAGCATTTTGAGGGGTAATAGCTTGCCAATGCTCCGGTGGTTGGCTGTAGAGTTCCTTGCCGTGGGCGTCCTTTATGGATGTAATGATACGCGGACGCGCGGCCCATCCTTGGTTGGCAAAGGCAGTATAGGCCTGTGTCAAGTTGAGAGGCGATACAGCCACAGCACCAAGACTCACAGCAAGTTCATTGGGGAAATGCGGTTCTAAGCCAAGTATTTTCGCCCTTTCGTTGATGGCAGGGATGCCCACTTGCTGTGCGACGCGCACTGTGCATGTATTCAAAGACTTTGACAAAGCGGCGTACAAGGGCAAGGGGCCTTCATATTCGCCGCTGTAATTGCCCGGCTCCCATACTTTATTCGTATAGGGATTGACATAGACAAAGGGCGCGTCAAGAAGCATGCTTGACGCGGTGAAACCGTGGTCAATGGCTGTGGAATAGACCACAGGTTTGAAAGCGGAACCGGGCTGGCGTTGCGCTTGTGTCGCGCGATTGAAATGGCTCACGCCAAATTCATAGCCACCGATGAGGGCGACAACATCGCCCGTGGCAGGCTCAATGGACGCCACCGCCCCTTGTGTGGCGGGAAGCTGCTCAAGAGCGAGGGTGATGGGCGTTTCTGCGGTGACAGTCGTCGGGTCATAACTTGCCTCTTTAACGACATCCTTTCCCTTTTCTTTGACTGTCCTTTCAAGACTTTCCGGCGCAGACACCCACACAATGTCGCCGACTTTGAGCACCTTGTTGGCATCCTTAATGGCGGGCGCATAGGCTGCGATGACGCGCACATTTGGCACGCGCGCCCATGACATCGTCTTCACATCAAGGCGCCCCACATAGCCCTTGCCAAAGGTCACATCCGCGCCGGATTTCTCCACCTTTGTCACAAGGGCCTGCACCCATTTTCCCCCGACAAGGTCATAGGGCGAAAAAATACTCTTCGCCAAATAGGCTTCGCGCTGTTCTTCCGGAATATTTTTGAGAGGCCCGCGCCATCCTTGTCTTTTTGTCAACGCTTCCAAGGCTTCCCGCAAGCCGTCTGCGGCGGCCTCTTGGTGTACAGGGTCCATGGCTGTGGTCACTGTAAGGCCAGCTTCGTAGACAAAGTCTTCGCCAATCTTGGAGGTGTCAAGACCGAGCGCTGCAAGGTTTGTTTCATTAAAAAATTCAATAAGAAGACGACGCACTTCTTCCATATACCAACCAGCGGCGCCTCCGCGAGAATCCGGCATAGTCCAATAGACAAGCGGCTCTGCCACGGCTTGCTCGTATTCTTCTTCTGTTATCCACTTAAGCGTGCGCAATCGCCCAAGCACATACATTTGTCGCGCCTTGGCTGATTTAGGATTTCTAAAGGGATTGTAGCGGCTTGGAGCTTGTGGGATACCAGCAAGCAGCGCACTTTCCGCAAGTGTAATGTCTGTAGCATGCTTACCAAAGTAGGTACGCGCGGCGGCTTCGACACCGTAGGAGTGTTGCCCTAAAAATATTTGATTAAGATAAATAGTAAGGATTTCGTCTTTTGTGAGATGCTTTTCCAACCTGTAGGCAAGGATGGCTTCCTTCACTTTTCGCTTATAGCTTTTTTCCGGTGTCAAGAGGAGTTGCTTGACAATTTGTTGTGTGATGGTGCTGCCGCCCTGTGTGCTTTCGCCGGTCTGAAAATTGATGATAGCCGCGCGAGCAATAGCCATTGGGTCAACGCCTTCGTGCTGATAAAAGGAGTCGTCTTCTGCGGCAAGAAAAGCCTTGGGGATGTATGTTGACATAAGTGGCAAGGGCACTGTGAAGCGTTTTTCATGATACAAGCTGCCCAAGGGCGAACCGTCGCGCGCAAGAATGATGGTGGCCTGCGGCGGGTTAAAATCAGAAATTCTGTTCACATTGGGCAAATCTTGTGCTGCCCAATAAAAAAAGGCGACAACGCCGCCCACAGCAAGAATACCACCAATAAAACCTATAATAACAAGACCAATAAAAAAGCTTTTGAGGGCTGAAAGTATATTTATTTTCATATTTTTCACAAGACATATGTCAAAGTTTGTGTTAGTCTCAAATGCACAGTGCCAGAAACACAGTATTTCGAGGTCGTAGTGCCACGCATTCGCCACAGGCCGACTCTACCCAGAAACGAACTTTTATGCAAGTGATTGCGGTATACGTCAAAAATCAGTCATACGGGCATCGCCAAGAAGTACAGCTAATGAAGCAATTTTTATTCCATGACAAAGAGACGCCTCCCGCCTTGAACACCTCAAAAATCATCCAAGGACGACTTTTCACTGCAATGCTACATAAAAAAGGGCTGGTTGAAAACCTACACGAAAAAACATGGAAGGAATAGCAAAAAGTGCGCATCAAACGATTTTAAAAGAGAGTTTCATTCTCATTTTCTATGTATTTTATCTTTTTCGGCTTATTTTGGCAGTGAACAGTTGACGTGAGAAGCGTATTTGGAGTACACTTGCACTATGAAAGAATACATAAAAGATTTTCAGACATTTGTGAGTGCAAAGGGCATGAAGAATACCGCGCAACGTACGCTTATTGCTGAGGTATTCATGACATCCAAGGGGCACCTTTCTACGGAAGAGGTCTATAATGCTGTCTGTTCTGTAGACCCCTCAGTGGGACAAGCGACGGTGTATCGCACCATGAAGCTTCTGTGTGAAGCGGAGCTTGCGCATGAGGTGCACTTGGGTGATGGAATAACGCGTTACGAATCGCAAAAGAAGGCACATCACGACCATCTTGTGTGCGAAAAATGTGGAAAAACCGTTGAAATCATCAACAAAAAAATAGAACGCTTGCAAGAGAACATTGCAGAGAAGCATGGTTTTGTTCCTACGCGCCATGTGCTCTGCTTGTATGGCATTTGCTCTGACTGTCTTGTAAAGAAGTCAAAATAGAGCGCGTGCTGTTGGCGGTGCATGTGCTTGCCGCGTTTTTTAGGCGCGTTTTAGGCGCGTTTTAGGCGTAGTCTAAAGCCCTAGCTGAGACACAGGCTTGTGGTGTATTTCTTTGTTGCGCTGTGTTATGTAGCATACATTGTCAATATATTCTGACAACATCTTCTGAGAGAACACGAGGCTTCTGCTCGTGCGTACTTCCTTTTTCCCCAAAGGCTGCTCTTTTCGCCCATTGTCTTTTCAGCTTGGCGTACTCTCCAAAAAAAGAGTACTCTGCTGTCTTTTTCTGTGTTTTCGCAGTACTACCCCCCGCATTTTTTACCAAGTAAGCTCTTTATTAAAGCGGGAGACTTTTCAAAAAGCCCCCCACACAAACGCTTCAAAAAATCCTCATATCCACAAAAACTATGGGAATACCTTCTTAAAGTAGACATCTATTTCATGCTCTTGCACGGATGCCGGATAGCTGACAGACGTATACCCATCCCCTGAGAAATGGCGGTCAATTTCTACGAGGAGGTGTATCACATCTTGGGTCACCACAAAGCTCAACTCCACCTCTTCCACGGAGCGGCTATTCCAATTAAAAATGCCACGCGATGCGGGGCGCATTTCAATTTCTTGATAGATGCCGGACGTGCTTGAGAATGTGGGCGCGTTCAAGTGTCCTTTTTCCACGTCCACCTTTGCGTATTGGAAGCCATTTTGAAGGAATTTATTTATCATGAGTTCCACAGCGGGATGCGGCAGAACATTCAAATAATCACGGTCGCCGCTGTCAAGGCCGGACTCAATGTCAAGTTCAGTATACACCCACACGCGGGATTGATTACGCCCGCTTGCGATGCTTGTTATGGGTGTTTCCGATGGCAGGGTGAAGCTAAAGGGGATTTCATATTTTTGCCCGGCTTCTACCTTCATGGCATGGTCAAACTTGATGCCGCCCACAGCAATATTGGTGTGATATTCTTCGTCTTCGCCGTCCACTTCGCGCACGGCCTTGGCCGTTGTCATCACAGAAACAGTCACATTATTTATATCTTGATCTATTTTGCCACCTTGAATATGCACTATCCCCTCAAGAATGCCGCCTTGGTAGACAGTCATCTCTTTCAGGACAGTATCGACCTTTGCACTGCCTATGCCAACTTTTGCCAATAATTTCGTAAACATAAAAAACCTCATGTGCGATTATCATGTTGCAGGGTTCGTCAGATAACAGGACTCTCACAAAGAGATAATCCAAGCACACTCAAAAGACAATCCTTTTTTATTGTGGCAAAGTTTGCATAAAAATCGTCCTTTGCAATGATTTTCACCTTGCAAAGAGGGAGTAAGCGACGTAGATTGAGCACATCTCACACATTTTTGATATATTTTTCATGAGGAGGAGAGACATGAGCGAAATTAAATGCCCAAACTGTGACAAAGCATTCAAAGTAGATGAATCCGGTTACATTGCCATTGCAGGACAAGTGCGCGACGCAGAGTTTACCAAGGAGCTGAACAAACGAGAACAGTCCATTCGCGCCCAAAAAGACAATGAACTCAAACTCCTCGTGACAAAAACAGACGCGGACGCGCAAAAATTGCTTTCACAATTCAAACTCGAAATACAAGAGCTGCAAGCACAAGTCAGTGCCGCAGAAGACAATAAACTCTTGGCATTAAAGGACGCAGAGGCAACAACAAAGGCCGAGCTCGCCGCAAAAAATGTCTTTATCGCACAGCTTCAAGAGCAGCTTGAAAACGAGAAAAAGTCCTTAACTGCGCAAAAAGAAAATGAGCTCAAACTCCTTGCGACAAAAACAGACGCCGACGCGCAAAAACTGCTTTCGCAATTCAAGCTCGAAATACAAGAGCTGCAAGCACAAGTCAGTGCTGCGGAAAACAATAAACTCTTGGCACTCAAAGACGCAGAGGCAAAAACAAAGGCAGAACTCGCCGCGAAAAATATCTCCATCGCCCAGCTCAAAGAACAGCTTGAAAACGACAAAAAGTCCTTCACAGCACAAAAAGAGAGCGAGCTTAAACTCCTCGAAGCCACCACCAAGGCAGAGCTTGAAAAAATGCTTTCCGCATCAAAGCAAGAAATAGAACAGCTCAAGGCCACCATCCAAACCGCTGAACATGTGAAGGCCTTGGCAATCAAGGAAGAAGAAGCAAAAAAGAAGGATGAGATTTTAGAGAAAGATCGCATTATCGACACATTGCAGCATTCCATCACCCACTCCCAAACCACGAAGGAACTTGAACTCAAAACACTAAAAGACACATACGAGACGCAGCTCAAGCAAAAAGATGAAGCCATTGACTATTACAAAGAACTCAAAACCAAGCTCTCCACAAAAATGCTCGGCGAAACACTTGAACAGCACTGTGAAATAGAGTTCAACAGGCTCCGCGCCACAGGCTTCCAACAAGCCTATTTTGAAAAGGACAATGACGCAACAACGGGCAGCAAGGGCGACTATATCTTTAGAGAGAGCACAGAAAGCGGTCTTGAGTTCATTTCCATCATGTTTGAAATGAAGAACGAAATGGACACCACTGCCACAAAGAAAAAGAATGAAGACTTCCTCAAAGAACTCGACAAGGACAGAAATGAAAAAAAATGCGAATACGCCGTCCTCGTCTCCTTACTGGAGGCCGACAACGAACTCTACAACAGCGGCATCGTGGACATGTCGTACAAATACCCAAAGATGTATATTATTCGTCCGCAATTTTTTATTCCCATTATAACATTGCTCAGAAACGCCGCCCTCAATGCAGTGGCCTATAAAGAACAGCTCGCAGAGTACAAATCGCAGAACATAGACATTTCCAACTTTGAACACACGATGATTGATTTTCAAGATAAGTTCAGCAGAAACTATGACCTTGCAAGCAGAAAGTTTTTTGAAGCAATCAAGGAAATTGACGAAACCATGAAGCGTCTCGAAAAAACAAAGCGCGCACTGCTCTCCTCAGAAAACAACCTGCGCCTTGCAAATGACAAAGCACAAGGACTCAGCATCAAGAAACTCACAAAGAATAACCCAACCATGCAGCGCAAGTTTGCAGAACTCCAAGAAGCAGAACAGTGAAAACAGGCCACTCAAAAATGTTTTTTCCTGCTAGGCGCTGTTTCTAAATAAAGAGATTTTTTTGAAGGGGGTTTGGGGGAAAGCT
>CAYJGA010000080.1:0-7730 GCA_964369255.1 uncultured Desulfovibrionaceae bacterium | reverse complement strand
CGCAAGTGCGTGGTCGTGCTCTTGCTAAGGCTTGCAGCAACAGTGTAGGAGGTATGTTGGCTATTCAAGGGCAAAACATAGCCAGCGTTGAAAAAATTGTGCTGGATTTTATGACCAAAAATACCTGTGAGCATATTTATTTTGCTAATTATAATAGTCCATTGCAAATTGTAGTTTCTGGTGAAAAAACCGAACTTAGCTTGCTCAATACGCATTTACAATTTCAAGGTTTGCGCACAACGTTTTTGCCCACGGCTGGTGCTTTTCATAGCCCCTTTATGGGGGAGGCTGCCAAAGAAGTCTATGACTATGCTTCTAATATACCATGGCAAAAAGCAGAGAGCCTGTGTATTTCATCGGTAGATGGACGCCTTGTCACTGCTCAGGATACACATTCCTATGCAGCCCATTACGCCTTACAAATTATGAGCCCCGTGCGTTGGGTTAGTGTTATGCAGAGCCTTCAAAGAGCAAGTATATCTTCTCTCATGGAAGTGGGGGCGGGCGGTATTTTGGGGCGCCTGTGTAAGGGCCGAATCCGGACAAAGTGACGGTCGCGGCGGCCGCGGCTCAAAATCTGGCAGCACTGAACTTTCGACGACCTATGTGGGCGGTCAGCCGGGCTTGGGCTTTGGCGGCGGCGGCGCGGGGAGTGATAAGATTCTTGACCCTGACTTTGTGTCAATCAATGATAATTATCCGCTCAGAGGCACCGCAGGCGGCGGTGGCGGCGGATATGGGGCAGGCGGTGGTGGCAACGCGAGGCGTCAAGAGCCGCAGCGCAATATATATGTGCAGGGTGGCAGAGGCGCGGATGGTGTGATTTTCATGCGTTATATTCCTGACATTATATAGAGTAAGGAGGCAGTATGGGCGAGTTTGCGACATGTAGTAATACGCATTGCGGAGTTTTGCATCAAGACGTGAAGGATGTGCGCGACAAGGCCATCGAAATGGATAATCGGCTCAGTAATACAGAAAAGGATGTGGCTGTGCTTGCCAAGACCATTGAACATGTGCAGGCAAATCAGGCGGAAATCAAATCCGGCCTTGCTGCGCTGTCTGATGATGTGAAGGAAAATTCTGTGCTTGTGGCCACAGCGTCCAAGCATGCTGTGTGGACGGCCTCCGTTGTCGTCCCCATCCTCACAGGCGCCATTGGCTTGTTTATCGCATTCTTTCTGCATAAATTATAAATGGGGGGCATTCTATGTATTCAGCACATTTTTTGAAATCCCACGAATTTACGGCGCGTTTTGAAGGCGGTTACTCCAACTATAAGGAAGACGCAGGAGGCGCCACAAAGTACGGCGTGTCCTTGCGCTGGTTGCGCACGCTGGGCACCGTGGGAGACATTGACGCCGACATTGACGCCGACGGGGATGTGGATATTGACGACGTGAAAGCGCTCACCGTCGAAGAGGCAAAGCAATTATTTTTCCGTCATTTTTGGCAGAGCGCCAACCTCGATGTCTTTCCCCTGCATGTGGCCTTTATGATGTACGACATGCGTGTCAACCACGGGCCGCGCGGCGCGACGGTCATCTTGCAGCGCGCCTACAATGACATGATGCAACGACAAGCGCTTGTCGTCGATGGCGCCCTTGGCCCCAAAACAACTTCGGCTTTATTACAAAAGAGCGGGCGAGCGCTCATAGACGCCATGGTGCGCCAGCGCACGGAGGCTTATGAGCATATTATGGCAGCGCGTCCAAGTCAGGAGGTATTCCGAGAAGGCTGGCTGCGGCGCGCGCAGGAAATGGGCGTGCATGCAGCGAACTTACTCACTTAAAGTGCTGCTTGAAGGTTTCAGAGAGACGCGCGTCATGCTGAATGTCTTCCTTGCTTGACGCATCCACATCCACAGCCTTTGTGAAGAACTTGACAGCCAGCTCCTCTTCCCCTTGGGCGTAATAGGCAAAGGCGACATCGCAGTATGCGGCCTTGTCTTGAGGGAAATGGACGATGGCCTCGCGGAAGGCGTCTATGGCCTCTGCATGGGCGCCTTTTTCTAAAAACGCGTATCCAAGGGTGTTATATCCATTGAAAGCAGAAGGATATGCGGCGAGGGTTTCCTTAAGGAGTGTGATGCGAGCGTCCACATCGGCGACGCTGTAGGAGGCAATGACGCGGTGAGCGGCTTTCATGGCCTTGGCGTTCTCGCTTAAGATGTCTGCGCGCAATGAGGTCATACTTTTTCGCAGTGCGCGCAACATACGCAACAGCCGCCACTCAAGATAGGCGCCAATGGCAAACATGACGCCCAAAAAAGCTACGAGTATATTAGCAAGTGTGAGGTAGTCGGCTGTGTTCATGGCTTCACTTCTATCACAAGGAGGTACATATGGCAATCCCTCTTCTTTCAGCGCTCCCGCTCCTTGGCACCGTGCTCGACAGCGCCATAGAGCTTTTTCAAGGGGATGATAAGGAAAAGGCGCGTCTTCTTCGCGATCAAATTCAAAACGGACATTTACAAGTGATGGGGCAGATTGACATTAACAAGGTGGAGGCGGCGCATTCGTCCTTATTCGTCGCCGGATGGCGCCCCTTTATTGGATGGGTGTGTGGGTGCGGGTTTGCGTTTACCTTTATTGTGAAACCCTATGTCTTTCCGTGGTTTTATGCAGATTTTCCGTCCCTTGCGTTGATTCCGGAAATGGATGGCAGCCTTATGGAGCTGACCATGGGCATGCTGGGTATTGCGGGTTTGCGGTCGTGGGAGAAAAACAAAGGGCTGACGAAGTAGGGGCAGTGTGCGTGCTTGTAACTGCCCCACTCACCTTTCACCTCCGCCATCGAAGTACTACTTCATAAAGGCCATGATGCCAACAAGAAGTGCGGTTTGCGCGAGCATGGCACCTATAATCCAACGCAAGAGGTCGTGCTTCAATTCTGCCAAGCGTATGTCTAAATGTGCTTTTGTGACAAGTTTATCTTCAACAATGTTTTGTATGACCTCCACATGCACCTTGGCTTGCGCTTCGGGCATGCCGGCGGCCTTGAGCTTTTCAAAGCATTCTAGTGCATTAAGTGTTGCCGTGGTCATATATCCCCCTTGTGTCGTCTTTTTCACGCGATAACCCTTTTCACGAGCCTCGTCAAGAGGCCATTTTCGAGGAGCAAACATGCGCATAGCTATGAATAACTTTACAGGCGGTGAGGTTTCGGCGACGCTGTCCGCGCGCTATGATTTAGCGCGCTATAAAAACTCCTTGCATTGCATGGAAAACTTCTTGCCCACTGTCCACGGCAATGTGGAGCGCAGGCCGGGCACAGTGTATGTGGACGAGATTGGCAGCGATGCTATCCTGCTTCCTTTTTCCTTCAACGCAGAGCAGGGGCAGAACTTTGTCCTCGTGCTGACCCACAAAGCACTGCGCATAGCCAATGGCAGCGGTATATTTTCAAACGCCCTTGCGGCGCCGTGGAGTGCGGAGCATTTGCCGCACATTTCCTTCGCCCAAGTGGGCGACCTCGTATACTTTGCCCATATAAACTATCCTTTGCACAAGCTTGTACGCACAGGGTCGGCGCCGCATTTTACATGGAACATAGAACAAGTGGAACTGAACACGTCGCTGGGGGCGCCCGGAACGCCGAGCGTGAACTTTTCCTATGTGCCTGACTATGAAGATGTGAAGGACGATGCGGGCAATGTGACAGGCCAAGAAGAAAAAGACCCGCCGACGCTGGACTATTCCCTCCGTTATAAAATCGTAGCCGTGGACGAAAACGGCAACCAATCGCTCCCATCCCCTGCGGGCACAGAGGCAGACGCAAAGCACCCTTCCGATTGGGTTGTGGGGGACAAGGTGACCATCACATGGGGCGGCGTGAGCGGCGCCATGGAATACAATGTTTACCGCGAAGAGGCGGGATATTTTGGCTTTATTGGCATCAGCACCGGAACAACATTTATAGACAACAATTACGAAGCAGACATTTCTGATACGCCCAAGGAGGACTGGGACCCCTTTGCCAATGGCAATAATCCCGGAGTCGTGTCCTTCCATCAACAGCGCATGGTGCTGGCTGCAACGCCAAAAAGCCCACAAGCATTTTATATGTCGCGCATCGGCGATTTTGAGAATTTCCGCAAGTCGCGCCCGCTTCAAGACGATGACCCTGTGGAATATCTTATTGCGTCTGGCAATATCGACGCTGTCACATGGCTAGCCAGCTTTGGGGATTTACTCATAGGCACCAGCGGCAGCGAGTACAAGGCAAGCGGCGACGGGCAAGCCATTACGTCGAGCAATGTGAGCATCACAGCGCAAAGCTATTGGGGGAGCGCGAACCTTTTTCCTATTATCATCGGCAATTCCATTTTGCACGTTCAGCGACACGGCGCACGCGTGCGCGACCTTTTTTACAGTCTTGAAAAGGACGGCTACGCCGGCAACGACCTCTCCATCATGGCGCCGCACTTATTCGACGGTCATTCCTTGCGTCAATGGGCCTATCAACAAACGCCCTATTCCACCATTTGGATAGTGCGCGATGACGGCGTTCTCTTGGCTCTCACCTACATGAAGGAGCATGACATCTGGGGCTGGAGCCGTCATGTGACACAAGGCAAGGTACGCTCTGTGGTGAGTTTGTCCGACGGCGACAGCGACGCCATCTATGTGGTCGTGCAGCGGACGGTTCAAGGGAACGAAAAATACTTTCTTGAAAAACTGTCTCCTCGTTGGCTTGAAGGGGACGAACTGAGCACGGGCGGCCTTGTTGCGGGCGGCATCGACCAAGCTTTTTTTGTGGACTGCGGCGGCAGTTACATAGGCACGCCGACGACGAGTGTCTCTGGCATTACATGGCTTGAAGGCTGCGCTGTGTCCGTCCTTGCGGACGGCAGCCCTGTGGAGGGCTGCGTCGTAAGGAATGGGCGTATTGCATTGCCCTATCCCGCGCGTGTTGTGCATGTGGGTTTGCCTTATACGTCTAAATTGTCCCCCTTGCCGTCGGAGGGAGAGCTTGGGGCGGGGACGTCCTTGGGGCAGCGTCGCGGCTACGGACAGTGCAAAATCCGTTTGCATAGTTCCGTAGGCGGGAAGTATGGCGTGAGTAATGCGCCCCTTGGCACCCTTCCCATAACAGACAGCTCCACGAGCGCCGCAGGTATCAATGAGTTGGAACTCTACGAAATTCCCTTTGTTCCCGAACGATGGGGCGAGGCGGTTCCGCCTTTCAGCGGCGATGTGGATTTTACCTGCGGTGGCAGCCAGACGGGCAATACTGCCTTGTGGATAGTACAAGACAGGCCTGTGCCCTTTACCATCGGCGCACTTATCATGGATGTGGATATGGGGGGATAATGAATGAAACGCGTAATGGGAGGAAAACATATGCAGATATTTCGTACAGTACGCTTCGATGACATCGCGCCGCTTGTGACGCACATGGCGCAAGAACATTGGGATGAGGTGGAGGCAGAATTGCACGGAGCGCAAAGCTACACGCTGGACACAGCGCAATATAGTATGCTTGAAGGGCTTGATATGTTACATATTACGGCGGCGTGGGCTGCTGGTGAAAATGGAGAAGAACAGTTGTGCGCTTACGCGTCGTTTACGATTACACCATGTTTTCATAAAAATAATGAGCGCGTCGCTACGCTGGACGCTCTCTATGTCGCAAAGCAGTTTCGTGGTGGTTTTGCAGTCCTGCGCTTGTTGCGAGAAGCGGAAAAAGCATTAAAGGAGCGCGGCGCCGCGCGTGTACAGTATTCGTCCCCTGTTTCGAGGCCGTGCGACGCGCTTTACAAGCGCCTTGGAGCACGACATACGGAAAGCATCTTTCATAAGGAGTTATGATATGGCATATGCAACGACGACCATGGCAATTATCGGCGCAGTCACAGCCATTGCCAGTACGGCAGCCACTGTATACGCGTCCTACGAGCAGCAAGAGGCGCAACGCCGCGCCTCGGAACAACAAGAAAAAGCGGCGCGCGCGCAGGCACAATATCAGCAAGATATGGCAGAATATAATGCCAGCATTGCGGAGACCAATGCCCAGCGTGTGGAAGAGGAAGGGCGCGCGCTAAAAAAGGATGCTTACGACGAATCTGTACGCAAAAGGCAGGAGGCGCAGCAGATTATAGGCCAGCAGCGTGCTTTGCAGTCGGCGTCGGGCGCCGTGGTGGACGCAGGCTCAAGCCTCGACCTGAACTTAGACACAGCGGAAAAGGGCGAAATCGACGCTTTCAATATTCGTGAGCAGGGCGCATGGCAGGATTATAATAAAAGGGTTGACGCGTGGAACTATCGCCAGCAGGCCGCAGAGGCGGAAACGGATAAGCTCAAACATACCTATATTCCCAAGGAGCAATACACACCCATGATTGGAAAGGATACGAAATCCTTGCTCAAAGGCTTGAATACCACTGCCTCAACATTTGGAAAACTGCTCTAACCATTTATAAGGGGGATGCATGATGCAAGACTTATATGCAGAGGACAAGGGGAGAGGAGCACACGCGCCAAAGCCGTATTGTCGCGAAAGCCGCGCGGCTGCGCGGCGCATGCAAAAGGATTTTTTGCACTGGCAAAGGGACATGAAGCAGCGCAAGGGAGAGGAAGGCGCGTGCGCGTGCGCTGCCTATGAAGGGTGGTTCTCGCGATACATAGAAGAGCACAGTCGCACATTGACGCCGCAGCAGAAGCAGGACTTTGAGGCATTGGCGCGACGACAGGGGAACGCCTATGGCGCGTGGGCAAAGTCCCATGCAGAGGAACAAGAGCAGACGGCGGCGCTTGCGCTGCAAGATGAAGTGCTGGCAGAGAGCCGCGAAATGCTCTTTGAAAATATGCTGGATGATGGCATCAGCGGGCAATCCTTAGAACAAATCATGGCAGCCGCCAGAGAAAAGGCGCGCTTGCAAGGCCTGACAGCTCACGAAAGCACAGTGCAAGAAGAGCGTTCCGTCATGGACGCGCTCCACGCTGTTTTTTTGCAAGGCATAGAGGCAGGGGAGTTCGACGCGGTGAGGCATGCCTTGCGCTCGCATGGCATGTTGCTCGATGCGCCAAGTCAACACGCTGTGCAAGAGCGCTTGACACAGGCAGAGCACGCAGTCACCGCCAGCGCGCAGGCAAAGGCACACGCAGAAGCCGCAGCGAAGGCGCGGCGCGAACGCATTGATGCCACAAGCGAAATCGTCAATCAAAACGCCGATGTGACTGTGGGGCTTGCCGCAGACATTGCCGATCCCGACGAGCGCGAAACGTGGAACCTCGCCCGCGGGCGTCGCATGCTGCAAACGAACGAGGCAAACAGCCATGCAGCCGAAATAAAAAGCCAATTCTATCGGACAATCATACAGCTTTGCACGCAGGGGGAGCAGTATGACCCCTTGGAGGCCATACGCCAAACGCACGCATTTGTCGATATTGATGAAGACACGCGTGAGCGTATTGTCGACGCCATTGTGCATGGTCGTGTGCGTGTGGATACGTCTGGCGTTGACGATGACATGACACTGCTGTCGTTCTATGAGCGTCTTGTGAATATTTACGCGTCGCCCTTGCAGGCAGTGGAGCTGTTGCAGCATGTGTGCTGTGGTCATATTTGCTATGCGACGGGAGCGGAGTTGATGGACGCAGAAAAGTTGCTGAAAAAAACGCATAAGATTTTATTGCACAAGCTTTTCCAACAGATGCAATCCGCCTTCGCTGTGCCCAAAGTCTCACCCGAAGCTCCGGTGGAGATGAGACCCGAACTCCTGCCCG
>CAYJGA010000079.1:0-7789 GCA_964369255.1 uncultured Desulfovibrionaceae bacterium | reverse complement strand
CATCGCGGAAGTGGAATATGAGGGAAAAGGAGCCAGACGTCAACAACTTTTTTCAAAAAAATGCATCTTTTTTCAAAAGAAGTTTTTTTATCAACAATATCAAGAGCTAAGGAGAGCTTTTCCAATGCACTTTTACGTGACATCAAGTATATTTCGATGTATTCTTTTCTGAGGCACCATATCAAGTGCCTTTGGCTGGGCAATATTACATTTAATCTTCTTAAGACGAAAGGAAAGAACATGGAAAGGACGTTTTCAATTATCAAACCTGACGCTGTAAGCCGCAACTTGAGCGGCGAAATCCTCGCAATGATTCAGAATGCCGGCTTGCGCGTTGTTGCCATGAAAATGATTCATATGAATGAAAAACAAGCCGCCGGCTTTTACGCTGTTCACAAAGACCGCCCCTTCTTTGGCGATCTTGTCAAATATATGTGCTCAGGCCCCGTTGTCTGCTCTGTTCTTGAGGGTGATGATGCAGTGACGAAATATCGGACTCTTATGGGTGCCACAAACCCCAATGAGGCAGCTGAAGGCACTATTCGCAAAAAATATGCGCAAAGCTTGCAAGCAAACTCCGTACACGGTTCCGACGCCCAAGAAACAGCCGCCTTTGAAATCTCATACTTTTTCAATACCTTTGAGATGGTGGGATAATGAAGCTTGAAGGACTACACATAGGTTGTATTGGTTGTGGTAATATGGGCGGTGCCATCATGGGTGGTTTTGCAAAAACAAGCCCGTGTACACTCTGGGGCTATGACCCAAATATTCAGTGCCAAAATGCGCTTAAATCTGTAGGTATCAGCATATTCGATAACCCTGTTGACCTTGCACATCACTGCCAAGTCATCATCATAGGCGTGAAGCCGCATCTTGTAGAAAAGGTACTGACCGATTTACAGCCCACACTCACACAGGACAGCGTTGTTTTATCCATCGCTGCGGGGATAAGTCTTGCCACCATGCAATCAGCCGTCAAAAACGTCTGTCCCGTTATTCGTTGCATGCCAAACACCCCTGCGCTTGTGGGCGACGGCGTTTTTGCCTTCTGCTTTGAGGACGAGACCCTCCGCAGTGAACAAAAAAGTATCATTATGGACTTGTTCAAAAATATTGGTCTCTGCCTCGAATTGCCAGAAAAGCAATTCACGGCCTTTAGCGCCTTCATGGGTGCGGGACCTGCTTATGTGTTTCACTTCATGAATGCACTTGTGCAAGCGGGTGTCACCTTAGGATTCTCCCGCGCTGAATCAAAGCATATGGTGGACGCCCTCGTGACAGGCTCCGCCAAAATGTCGTCTCTCTCAGAACATAACCTTCCACACTTGCGCGACCAAGTCTGCTCGCCCGCAGGTCTCACCATTGCCGGCGTCAATCACCTTGAGCGCACGGCTGTGGGTGGACATATCGTCGATGCCATTCTTGAAGCGGAAAAACGCGGAAAGGCTATGGAAAAATAAGATTTATTCTACCAAAAGAAAAGGGGGCATAAAGCCCCCTCTTTTTTGTCTCAATGCAATATATACATTTATTCGCACGCAAGAAGCGCTGCTTCAAGTACACCTTCCGCAAGCGTCGGATGTGCGTGAATTGTATGTGCGACATCTTCAAGTGTCGCTCCCATGTTCAACGCAAGGGCAAGTTCCGCAATCAAGTCTGACGCGTGCGCCCCCGACACATGTGCTCCGAGCAGCTTCTTCGTCGTCTTATCGGCTACTAACTTAAAAAAGCCGGGCAATTCGCCCATGGCATGTGCTTTGCCTAATTCACGCATTTGCACTGTCGAACACAGTACATCATAGCCCGCCTCCTTGGCCTGCGCTTCGCTCATGCCAACGCACCCAATCTCTGGAGATGTAAAAATTGCTGACGGAACAGCATTATAGTTCATGGGGTGCGCTTGTGCTCCTTGGGTGCCCTGTTGTGATTGCGCAAGGCAATGTTCCACAACACACAAGCCCTCAGCGGCGGCTACATGGGCAAGCATCACATGGTGCGGCCCCACGGCGTCGCCGATGGCGTAAATATTTGGCACGGACGTTTGCATATATTCATCGACCTCAATCCAGCCGCGTGCGTCCGTCTTGACTCCGGCTTCGTCAAGCCCGAGGCCTTCCACTTGTGGGCTACGCCCCACCACCACAAGCACTGCGTCCATTTCAATGGACGCTTCCTTTTTTTGAGAAGCGCTGTGTTTCTCCAAGAAGGGTGACGGCCCAAGCGTGCCTTGCATCTGTCCATCGACCTTTTTAACATCGTTCAGCGTGCGACCAACTTCACACACGATGCCGTGCTTCTTCATCTCTCTTTGCAAGAGTTTGCTTATGTCTGCATCAATAGAAGGCATGGGCAATAAACGGTCAAGGCCTTCCACAAGAGTCACATGGGAGCCGAAGGCTTTATAAATGCATGCCATTTCACAGCCAATCACACCGCCGCCTACAATCACAAGGCGCCTTGGGATGTCTTTCAGAGCGAGCGCGTCGTCGCTATTCAAAATGTGCGTATGATCGAAGGGCAGCTGAGGCAACTCAAAAATCTTGGAGCCGGTTGCAAGGACAACCGCATCCCCTTCCACATCTTGTATCGACCCATCTTCCATGCGCACTTGCACAAGAGACGATGACATCACACGACCATGACCGCGCAAAAGCGTGATTTTCAGCTTCGCACATGTCTTCTCAAGACCCGTGCGTAATACATTGCATACATTCTCTTTGCGCTCCACCACAGCGGGCATATCAATACGCACACCGTCCGTGCCCTGAGGCAGTGTTACACCGAAATCACTCAATCGCAATGCCAATTCCAAGGCATCGGCAGAGGACTTGAGCGTCTTTGTGGGGATGCAGCCTGTATTTAAGCACACACCGCCAAGGCGCGATTGTTCCACAAGAGTGACATCAATGCCTGCGCGGGCGGCAGCAAAGGCTGCTGTATAGCCGCCGGGGCCGCCGCCAATCAGAGTCATACGTTTTATCATAATTGTTCTACTGCTTCGCTAATATTTAAATACTGTTTTGTGTCGGGTGTCGCCGCAGAAGCCGACAAAATCCAATGCAAAATGGGCGGGATTCTATCTGTATCGCTGGCAGGGTGCCAATCAATGCAATCACTGCGTTTTGTAATGTGTTGCCAATGGCTAAAGGCAAACTTTACATCTACACAGTCAGGCTCTGCGCACGGCAATATTGCAACACACGCCCCCTTCACCCATAAGAGCATACGCTCATTTTTTTCCGGCGCGACGTTAATGGCAAGAAGCAAAACAATCTGTGTTCCCTCTTCCATTTCAGTGGGAATCTCCGACAGGACGTCCTTTAAAAAGCGCAGCCGTATTCTATTGGCGGAAATACTGCATATGCGGAAGTCACTGTTCCCCTCCGGGCGAAATGTGGCTTGCGCCTTGCCAAGTGTTGACACATTCGGTGGTAAGCGTTGCGGCAGTGGCGGAAAAAACCATAAGGATGTCAAAGCTATCATGCCTGCTTCCGGCTCTATACGGATAGCTTCCTTTTGCAAGGAGTCAAGAAGAACGCTTGGCATAATGACGTGCACGAGAGTGCCTGATTTTGTCTGCTCTATCGCGCGCACAAAGGAGCAAAAATGATAGAGCATCCCCTTCCCCTGCTGGGAAACCTGAAAATAGACATCTATGGGCGCTTGTTCCCAGCCTGTAGCAATGCTGCCCGCAGCCAGAGACATGACAACAACAGGAACCTCTTCGGCAATATCTTCCAAGCAGCTCGCCTGTTGTGCGCTATTTCTTTGGATGGCATCAACAACGACATGCCCCTCTTTTGGAATAGTTCGACAATGAGCCTGCAGGTGTCTGTGCTTCAAATTCGGACGCGTACACACAAGGTCAAAGCGTACATGCAATTCCTTAGCGCGTTGTAAAATGGAAGAAATGAACTCTGAGTCGTCCATATCGACAATAAGAGGAGCTTGCTTTTTCTTAAAAAAAGCAAGGACACACACAAGCACAAGCACGACTGCAATAATTATTGCAAATGTGACGGCAATGCGCATGTTAAATTCAGAACTGGGATCCCAGAAGGAAACAAGTGAATAAAGACCCGTTTGTGGAAGCGTACACCTCTCCCAAAAGCCACTACGCGAGGTAGATGTATTTTGTACCATGGCGCCCTCGTAACCGTTTATAACTATAATTGCGCGGTGAGTGCATCGGCTATGCAACACTCCACCACATGATGACGGCAGGTCATCACATGATAGGCGGCACACCAATGACACAACGCCCTTATAAAAAACCCAGCGTCTTCGTCAACGAAAATACCGCTCACGAACACACTGCGTTGCCAACATGTCACATCAACTTTCTTAAAATCAGCGGGAACTCCATCAGGGTATGCGGAACAATGATACCTTTCAAAAATGCAGAAGTCTAAAGTTTTTCTAGATATTCTCTATGCCTATGCTTTAGCTTCAGACGAAAGATATTGCCTGTCCACAGAACGCTTGTAGCGCATTTCACAATGTAAGGCAAGAATCTTCTTTGAATACTAGCCCTGTAAAATAAAGAACGCACATTTTAAAAAAAACACGCAAAAAGTGTAACTTTCACGACAGAAATAGAGGTTAGTGCATATCATTTTGCAAATTATTGAAAGGCTCCTGTATCCCTCAAAAATTTTTTTTGCAAACTTTTTTCAAAAAAATTTTCTACGCAGCATAAAGTTTTATGCAAAGCCCCACAAAAAAAACGTGGCCGCCACAGAAAGTGGCGGCCACATGAGGAGGGTTTTGGTTTTTCTACATGGAGGAGTTAGTTATTGTTACTCATTGCCTCGCGGTGGATGAAGCCGCGTACCATATATATAGAAGCGTCGGATGCGCTGGATGTTTCTTATGAAATTAGTGTAAATGTTGTTGATAAATTTAGTTGTGCATATTCATGCCGCGACCGTCATGTCCGGAACCATGCCCATTGCCATGCCCGCGACCGTAGCCTCTGCCTTCACCATGTCCGCCTTTGCCCAGACTGTGTGTCCCCTCAGGCAAGCCTAAAGCTTTATCAAGCGCCACCCCAAGGTTTTCCTGTGCAGCGCGAAGCTGTTCGCGCAAAGCAACAAGTTCTTGAGCAGTCTTACTCACGGCCTGTACATCAGGGTTTGCAGCATTTTTGAGAGCTTCAAGCTCTTGTTTTTTCACAAAACTTTGGTCGCGCAAGGGACGCATTTTATCTTGAGCAGCGTCTACAAGTGCCTGTGCTGCGGCGCGTTGTTCATCAGTAATATTGGAGTGATACATGGAGCCGTGACCGCCGCCCATGTAAGGACAACCTCGTGCTTCAGCATCAGCCGCACTCCATAAACCGCCCGCGAACAATGCAAGAACCAGTGCCGAACATGCAATCGTTGATTTTTTCATAATTATCTCCATTTCTTTTTTATGTCATTTTACGTGTAAGGGAGGCAACCGCGTCACCGCCTCGTGATTTTAACTTAGCAAGCAGCGTGCCAAAGACCTCGTATTCCAATAAATATCTAAAATTAAAACGAAATTGCCTTTTTGACATTTCCATCATCGTACAACCTGCAAAAAAAATACACACAGCCTTGCAAAACACGCACATTTTTTTTACATGTGTTTATTTTTTATACAGCACTCACACGCACGCTGTAAAAAAAATCCCCGCAGCAGCATGCAACAAGCATCAGCGCGGGGAGGAGAAGAGCGATACCTTCGTAGCAGGAAAACACGTCAGTCGCTATGATGCACACTTTGCACGTATTGTTTTTGCACGGTGAGCTGGCGCGTGGCATCTTCAAGCGCTTTATGGTGCCTGCCGCGATAGCCGTGCAAGGAAGCGCCTACTTCATTCATAAGGCGCGCATCAAGCGCGATAAGTTCCTCTCGCAAGGCTTCCCGCGCGGCTTGCAGCTCCTTTCCAAGACGAGCAAGCTTTTCGTGGTCTTCCGCAGAAGCATAGCAAAAACCCGAAAGTTCTTTGACCTTTCCGCGCACCTCACGACGCAGCTGCTTAATGCGAGGATAAAATTCTTGAATAATTTCTCGTGCATGCTCTTGCTGCTCTGCACTTAATTCCTGACTCCATCGCGATACCTTTTCTGCATTGCCTGCAAAGACCACAGCAAATGCACCCAGACAGAGACCCGTCACTACAAAAGAAAAAAGACACTTATATTTCATCATAAACCCCAAGCACACGCCGCATCAAGAAGCACATTCGAAGGAATATTTCCTTTAAATAATACACACCTTGCGCGTGCGAAAAATTATCAAAAGTGATGCATCATCACTGTACAAACATAATTTACATATACAACCCATAAAATACCATAGCAAAAATCACGCCACATAAGACTTGCCCTGCACGAAAGTCTGCGCTATGCTGTCGCATGACGCACAAACTACGCTCCTTCCTTCCGCCGCCTTGGCTCATGGGCGCTGTGACCCTTGTCCTGCTCGGTGTCATCAGTGCTATTACGCTTTTGTCCATAGGACAACGTGAAGCCGCCATGGTGCGCCTCTTGCTCGGTCAAGGCGAAGCGCTCATTGGCGCCGTGGAAGGCACTGTGCGCATCAGTATACGTACACGCACAACTGTACAATTACAAGAAAATCTTCAAGCAATGGTTGGGAGCGAAGTGCTCTTTGCTGCCATCGCCATGCCAGATGGCACCTTCCTTGCCCACAGCACGCCGGAGCGCGTCGGTGAAATCTTAGAAATTGACGGGCAAGAATCCCATGAATCCCTCTTACACGAAAGAGCACAGTTTTCTGAGAACGGACGCCTGCGTTGGTTTGTGGCACTGGTTGACGGCAAAAAAACCTTTGTCGTCTTTCGACACTTCATGCCCCTTCTTCATCCTCCCTCCCCCACCAAAGGACTTACCTCTCATATTCTTGGGGCTCAACATGGCGCCCTTTGAACTCAGTCGCACACAAGACCGCTGGCACCTGCTTTCCTTGGCAGGCGGCGCCGTCATCATAGGCCTTGCCCTGTTAGCAGCGCTGTACTACGCGCAACACGCGCGCGAATCGCGTCGCCGCCAATATGTTGCAGAAGGGCAAGTGCGTGTATTGGAAGAAGAAATACGTCGCAAGGAAAAAATGGCTGCCATTGGCAATCTCGCTGCGGGCGTGGCGCATGAAATCCGCAATCCCTTAAGCTCCATTAAAGGATATGCCACATATTTCGGTCAACGCTTTCCGGAAGGCAGCCATGACAGGCAAGCCGCACACGTCATGGTGCACGAGGTGGAACGCCTCAACCGTGTCATCACTGACTTAATTGGCCTCTCACGCCCTACAGACGTGCGTACAGTCAACACACAGCTTGCTGATGTTATTCAACACGCTGTCCATTTGTTACGCCCGGATACAGAAAAAAAGAACGTCCGCGTTCAGTGGCAAGCCCCAACTCCCCAACTCCCCATGGTGCCACTCGACGCTGACCGCTTCGAGCAAGCCTTCCTTAATATTTGCCTCAATGCCCTTGATTCCATGTCCGCCATGCCCATCGAAGGACGTGTGCCACAGCTCAAAATCGTCCTCTCCTTAAAACATAGCAATAGAATATGCCTTGAAATTCACGATACCGGTGAAGGTATTCCCCAAAAACACCTCTCACATATTTTTGACCCCTACTTTACAACAAAAGGACAGGGAACCGGTCTTGGCCTTGCCATTGTTCATAAAATCGTGGAAGCGCACGGCGGCGAAATCAACGTCTCGTCCCGCACCCAAGGTCATGACACAGGCACGACATTCCGCATTTTTCTTCCCCTTACATCCC
>CAYJGA010000078.1:0-7793 GCA_964369255.1 uncultured Desulfovibrionaceae bacterium | reverse complement strand
CCCCCCTTCAAAAAAACCATCTGTTTAGCTAGACAATCGGCGCTTTCGGATGAAAAATTCAAAAAAGCACTGTTTGACCTCTGTCGGTGAGCAGTAGTTTCTTATAAATGATTGTTTTTTGTGAGAAATATATGAGAGTCTTGGCATTATCATGATGTGAAGAAAAGGGGAGCTTGCTCCCTTTTTTTGACGCAACATTTTTTGAATAGAATGCGCGGAGACTTGATGACTTTGATTTTTTTAGAGGTTTTTTATGACACAGACATCGACTCTTTACGCCCAATGTCAGTATGGCATCAGCGGCGATATGTTCCTCGCCGCCCTCTGTCATCTCGGGCTTGACCTGAAGCCTTTGGAGGCATTGTTGCACAAGGCCGGTGTACAATGCAGTATCGACATCTGGCAAGAAAGCCGCGGCGCAGGCCCCGGCTATCGTGTGGATGTCCAGTGGCCAGACGCACAGCCCCTACGCCATCCTTCCGATATTGCGGATATTTGGAAGCGTATGGACATATCAGAACGCGTGCGTGAAAAAGCGCTGGCTGTGCTCGACGGCCTCACCCTCGCCGAAGCCCACGCACACAGCATCCCCCCTGAGCAAGTACACTTTCATGAAGTAGGAGCAGTAGATACCCTTGTGGACATTCTCGGCGCCGCGTGGGGCATGGAACAGCTTGGCATCGAAAAGCTTATTTGCTCGCCGCTCCCGTGGTTTTCCGGAACCGTCGAATGCGAACATGGCATCATTCCCTTGCCAGCGCCCGCCACAGCCTACCTCCTCCAAGGAAAACCCACATTTCCCACAGATGCCACAAGCGAACTCATAACACCCACAGGCGCCGCCCTTATCCACGGCCTCTGCGACGACTTCGCCCACGGCCCCCTCGGAACACCCATGAGCATGGGAACAGGATACGGAAGCCGCCCTGTGCCCACAGGTCTGCGCCTTTGGCTCATCGCTGCTACACCTGTTGCTACTGCAACAGAACAAGACATGACAGAAGAGAGCATCACACAATTAGAAAGTCATCTTGATCATTTAACAGGGGAAGAGCTAGGCGCCGCCATAACAAGTCTCAGCGCCATGTCAGAAGTCGTGGATGTGTTGTGGCTGTCGGGGACGGGCAAGAAAAATCGTCCTGCGGGATTGCTCCGCGTGCTTTGCTTACCACAGCACGCACAGGCAGTGCGTGCGGCCTTCTTCACGCACACCCACACGCTTGGCGTCCGTATGCAACATATTTCACGATGGATTTTACCACGACAGGCCGCGATAATGCCTCTTGATGCAAAAAGCAACGAGAGCGTCCCAGCAAAGGCATATGTCCTCGACGGCGAGACATGGCTCCGCCCTGAATGCGACGATCTCAGCGTTCGTGCGCGTGAACAGCACTGCGGCTTGCCAGCTTTGAGGATTGCTAAAAAGTAGCATTGTTAAAAAATCGAATTTTTTCGTGTTTTCGTAAAAACCTTTTCGTTCTTCCCATTCAAAAGCGCCGATTGTTTAGTTAAACAGATGTTTTTTTTGAAAGAGGGTTTGGGGGAAGACTTTTTTTCCCAAAAAAAGTTTTCCCCCCAAAAAAACTCACATTTCTCTATTCACTCGTCGCCTGACGCGCCGCATTGCGACGTGTTTCAAAACGGGTGATAGCATTCATACGCTTCTGACTGAACACAGCCGTATCCGCAAGGGTGATGCCGCCCTCTGTCAAATTAAACACAAAGAGCTTCTGCGCGGCCTTGCCTTGAGCATTCCAACCCATGGGCGCCATAGCCCATGGCATGTTCTGCGCCGACTGCAAGCGTGTGTTCACATCTTGCGCACTCACAGGCTCACTCAAGGCCATATTGGCGCCAAAGCGCACGAAATCATAACCAAGACCCATCCAGAAATCAGACACTCCATAGGCATTCAACACCGCAGGCGTCTTGCCGGGGTTCCACGCGCCCGGGAAAATGGCAAGAGCGTAGTTTGCCGTATTCGCTGTGGTGCCACCGCCCATGAGAGTTTGCTCCCACAAGGACGTACCCATGAGCACTTGCTTGTCGTCGCCGTTAAATTGGAAAGCCGCCGTGATAATATCCATACTCTTCCACGAATCAGGCAAGAAGACAGCGCCAAAGGAGGCTGTGGAAAGAGGCACACTGCGCACACGCTCCGGTTGCAATAAGTCCGCCGCGGACTTCGTCCACTGTCCGACACCTTGGGGGTCGTAGCTCACAGCATGTACACTGCTCCCCTGCCCCTGCGCGGCCTGCGTAAATATATCGTTCATGCGCGTGCCATAGTTGTCCGACGGATAGAAAGAACCATAGGACGTCACTCCGACGCCGCGCGTAAACTCAAGAAGAGCGTTGACCTGATCATGGGGACTTGGAAAGAAGCGCCACGCCACTGTCCCCTCATCTTGTCCCGACAAGGCTGGCAAGAACGCAAAGAGCTTGCGGTTCTGCAATGCTGGGCTGGCCTTAGCTTGCGCGTATAATGATGACTGCATAGGGCCACCCACCACAACGCATTGCGCAGGCAATGCGGCCACTTCTTGCATCCATTGCGCCTGCGTCGTATCTATGAAACGCAAGTCCACAGTGGCACCAAGGGTTCCGAGTTCCTGCTTTGCAGCCTCCGCACCCATGCGCAGTCTGTGCGCAAAGGGCATAACCGGCCCGCTGGCAGGCAATGCGAGCACAAGGCACGTGCTTTGATAGTTTGCAGTACCTGTGGCTGTGGGAGTCGCCGGCGCTGTAGACGTCCCAAAGGGCGAAACAGCCGTCCCCGACAACGCCTTATCCCTGAGGGAAGGATCCGCAAAAAGTGTCGTCTCGTTCAAACGGCTTTGCACGTTGGCAGGCACAGCCTGCCCGCGGCGCATTTGCTCTAAGAAAATAATCGTCGCAGGAAAGGTCACACTCTGCACTGTGGCAAGCTCTTGCCCCACTTGCTGCAAGGTCGTACTTGTCATATAGCGCACTTCGTTGAGCGTCGTATGCTCAAGGTGCTGCTGTTCTGTAAGGTCGCGCCCCACATAAAGACTGTGCATAAGCGGCGCCGCCTTCACAACATTTGCCGCAGCCCACGAACGCCCCATAAGGATGATAGCCGCTTGCGCACGCAATTCCGCAGGGCGTTTTGTGTCGCCCCATACAATGTTAGCTTGCTCAATGGCCTGACGCGGTGGCAAAAGGCTTACGCTCGAAAGCCACGCATTCTGCCACGACACCGTGGCATCCGCTCCCGGCAACATGCGCGCCCACTGCTCAAGCGCGTCGATGGCGCCGTGCGGTCTGCCATTTCGCGCCGCAGACAAGGCATAGCGCTCCCACGCCTCCGTCTGCTCTGTGGCAGGCAATGTCATCTTTGTGGCGCGTCCATAAAGGTTTTCTGCCTCTTGGAATGAGTTGCGATTCCACGCACTGCGCGCCTCTGCGATGACATCATTGGAGGCCGGCGGCAAATTGTCCGATGGCCCCACTTGCTGCATAAAACCATCAATACAGCCTACCAAGAAAAACATACAACACAGAAGAATACCCGCACGCAATGCGACAAATATTTTCTGTTGACCGGAAGCATCTACACAGCCCTTCCTGTCTCCCCAACCATTCACCTTGGTAGCAGCACGATACATAACAGACTCTTATGCGTTTGAAAGTAAAAAGAAGCACTGATACAATCAGTGCTTTCAAAAATATATCCTATTGCTCTTGAAGCCACGCCAAAGCATCTTCAAGCTTTAGCGTCCCCTCATAAAGCGCACGACCACTAATGACACCCTGCAACACGCCATCCAATGACAAGTGATACAAAGCCTTCACGTCCTCAAGCGTAGACACACCGCCGGCAGCTATGACAGGCACACGCGTCTGCGCACAAATATGCTCCATAGCCGCCACATTGACGCCGCTGTGCATCCCATCTCTGGAAATGTCCGTATAAATGATAAAGGCTGCGCCGTCTGCGTCCAGACGCGGCAAAACGTCGTCCACAGTCAAGTTCGTGGACTCCACCCAGCCCTTCGTCTTTAAGACGCCGTCCTGCGCGTCCAAAGAAACACCAATACGACCGGGATAAAAAGCACACAGCTTCTTAAAGGTCACAGGGTCCTCAAGCGCCATGGTGCCAATAATAAGGCGCTGCACACCCGCATCGAGATAGGCGCGCGCCACATCCATATCCCGAATGCCGCCGCCAAGCTGTACAGGGACACGCAACCTTTCGCACATGTCGCGTATCACAGGCTCACTCACGGGGACACCTTTAAAGGCGCCGTCAAGGTCAATGACATGAAGCCATTCTGCCCCCGCCTCTTCCCACGCCAAAGCCGCCTTGATGGGGTCGTCCTCAAAGACAATAGTGTCTTCCGCACGACCTTGACGCAAACGAACAGCCTTGCCACCCTTAATGTCTACTGCAGGAAATATTATCATTCTACCCCCAACTCACGTAAAGCTTTTGCAATGGCTTCTTGGGTCAGCTCCTCAGCCGTCACCCAACCGGCACCACGCTTGAAAAATGTGCCCACCTGTAAAAAATCTTCCACAAGCCCTACCTGCTCTTCTTCATACACAGAATGACGGAACAGGCGCTGACCGCGTACATCAATCAAGAAAAATTCCGCGCGCACATGAGCCGCACGCGTCACACCCGCACGAGAACCCTCGCGCTGATGCCAGTTCAATATTTGGGGAACTAAAAGAAAATCCACTTTAAATTCACGACCATATTCAATCCAATGCTGCAAAGCCTGAGGCCGTTCTGCGTCGTGATACTCTGCATAGTGGATACTCAAAGGCGCAGGCAACCAAGCGTATGTTCGTGGAATGACTTGTAAGGAACTGCGAAGAAGTGTGTCAAGTCCTTGCAGTTCATCCGGTGCGGCGATGCCTTGCTTTTGTGGGAGACGACCGACAATCAACTCGCTTGTCGTCTTCGGTGCGCTAAAAGGTACAACGCCCACACGCGCATCCGCAGGGATGACAGCAGCGCTGCGCTCTATATCCGCTGTGCTTTTTTGACAACCCACAAGCAGAGCCGTCATAGTAATAAAAATTAAAAATAGAATACATTGGGAACGCATATACACCTTCATCAGTCAAGACCTCCCTTCGTACTTCGGACAACGGATCCCTGCACACGCACAGCCTGCGCCAACGCAAGACCAAGACCCTTTGCCACGGATTCTAGCATATGATGCCCATTCTTACCATAAAGGATGGATACATGCAAATTGCATTTCAAAGCCGTCGCAAAGGATTTGTAGTATTCGCGCCATAAATCGCGCTCCTCGCCCGCTATCACAGGCGGCAAAAGCTCCTCACCGCGCCATTCCAGCCACGGACGACCGGATATATCCATAGTCACATCCGCAAGCGCCTCGTCCATGGGCACACGCCCCTGCCCCACGCGCGCGATTCCCGCGCGATCGCCAAGGGCTTGAAGCATGGCTTGCCCTAGACACAAGCCCACATCCTCGGCGCTGTGGTGCGCGTCGATATGTGTATCGCCCTTGCAGCTTACATGTAAATCTATGCCCGCCCAGAAGGCCGTGAGGGTGAGCATGTGGTCAAGCATGCCTACACCTGTCTGCACATCTATATTCCCGCTGCCCTCCAAACAAAGGGACACGCGGATGTCAGTTTCCTTCGTTGTCCTTACTATTTCTGCACGACGCGTACTCATGCAACCTCCTTAATTATCCTTGCCATTCTGGTCATTCGTATCATTCTTAGCTTCTGATGCAGGAGCACTCACAGTTTCACTTGCATCATCTTCATCATCAGCATTTGGCGCCGATTCTTCTTTTTTCTTTCGCCCAAACATCACAGCCACGCCTATGCTCAACTCATATAAGAGCATCATGGGCATAGCCATAAGAAGCTGCGAAATAACATCCGGCGGTGTCAAGATGGCAGCCACAATAAATATACAGAGGACAGCATAGCGCCGCACAGAACGCATACGCGCCGCTGTTACAAGACCCATGCGCGACAAGAAAAATGTGAACAAGGGCATTTCAAATATAAGCCCAAAGGCTATCAACAGTTTCATTGAAAAACCAAGATATTCACTCAAGGAAGGCATGGCTGCAATGTCTTCGCTGGCAAAGCCCACAAAGAATGTAAAGGCATAGGGAAAAACCACAAAGAAGCAAAAACTGGCACCAGAAATAAAGAAAAGCGCAGAAATCGACGCCATGGGCAGCATGTACTTCTTTTCTTCCTCATACAGCCCCGGTGCCACAAAAGCCCATATCTGGTAAAATAAATAGGGACTTGCCAAGAACAAGGCCGCCACAAGCCCCACTTGCAAGTACACAAAGAATGCCTCCGGCAAGGCTGTGAATATGAGCTTTGACCCTTCTGGCAAGGCCGCTATCAGCGGCTTGCACAACTCCGCAAACAATCGCTCCGCAAAACTATAACACAACACAAAACACAGACCGACGGCGATAAAGGCGCGCACAAGGCGCGTGCGCAATTCACCAAGATGCCCCATGAGGGTCATGCCCGGTTTTTCGTCGTCTGTACCTTGCGCTTTGGGCGCGCTCGCTGCCTCGCTTGCGTCACCAGCTTTTGCGCCACCTTCATGTATGACGCTCTCGCTGTCTTCGCTGCCTTCTGCCCTGTTATTCCCTGCATCTCCTTTCTCTTCTTCATCTCTTGGAGGCAGGGGTGGCAGGCCGCGCTCTTCGCGTGTCTTTTGCGGTGGACGGGGTTTCTTTGGGGGCATGGTAAAATATTCTGGCTCTTTGACGACAATAGGCTCGGCGGCAACTTGAGCTGTGTCCGTGAGCGAAGTGTCTGCGGGCGAAGTGTCTGCATTCGACATGTCAACATTCGAGATATTGGGGGGCGGCGCAGCAGGATTGCGTTCTTGCGTTTACGCCTTTTTTGCCTTTTTCTTCTGTGCTTTCTTGCCCATTTTCTTGAGGGCTTTCTGAAGCGCTTTCTTGCGTGCTTTTTTGAGAAGCTTCTTGCGCGCCTTCTTCTGGACTTTCTTCTGGGCTTTTGGGCACGGACATGTGTTCTTCTCGTGGCATGCTTTCTTGCAGAGTTTCACTTTCATGCTTCTCACCTTCTTGTGGTGTGACAGTCAGAGTGACGGAAGTTGTTGGGGGGCTGTTGGTGGGACTGCTCATGGAAAAACACCCTTAGCTTTGTGCGGTTTTTTGAGAAGCGGCGGCTTCTGCTTCCGCGCGTGCTACGGCTTCTGCCAAGGGCGATGCTGGCTCTTGGGGTCGTTCGAGGGGCACAGTTTCGGGCGCGGCTGTCTCGGGGGCGGCTGTCTCGGGCGCCGTGCGAGCAGGGTCGGACGTTTGCACACCGCTTGTGGCATCAACTCCCTGTACCGGGGTCACCTCCGTAGCGGTGACATCCACAGTTTCCGCATGCTTTGCAGACTCTTTAGCAGTTTCTTTCCCAGCCTCTTTTGCAGTCTCTTTCACAGTCTCTTTTGCATTATTGCTTGCCGTCTCTCGACCGGAACCGAACAGTTCTTCTTCTGCTTCTTTCTTGCGTTTTTCGTGTTCTTCTTGCGCAACTTCCACATTCATGGTGCGTTGAAATTCTGTTGTTACGCGGCGAAATTCGCCCATGACCTTGCCAAGTGTTTTTGCGATACCCGGCAAACTCTTGGGGCCTAAGACGACAAGTGCCACAAGAAAGATGACTAAAAGTTCTGTGCTGCCTATTCCAAACATATCTTACCTCATTTTCAATAATTCAAACCTTCTCAGCACACACTACATCTTTCCCATGAGCCTTTCAAGGGCAGAATTACATAAAAAACCCCT
>CAYJGA010000077.1:0-7965 GCA_964369255.1 uncultured Desulfovibrionaceae bacterium | reverse complement strand
CTGTGAGGGATAAGGGCACAATTTAGACAAACACAGGCAGGACAGTCCCCGCGTTTGTCGAAGGGCATGGCAATGGGCTATGCCCTTTTTTTTGTGGCGTACCTACTTTTCATACCTACCTTGCGAGGCATGTGTGTTTGTATTACGGGCAAACAGTGCGCTTGTTATACCGCATTTTACCAGTCTTTACCGTAGAAGGTAGGTATATAGTAGGTATTTTTGGGTAGGTAAAAAAAATAAGGCACTCACATTTTCTGTAAGTGCCTTAAAATATTGGTGCGCCCGAAAGGAATCGAACCTTTGGCCTACAGCTTAGGAGGCTGTCGCTCTATCCAACTGAGCTACGAGCGCAATTATGCAAAAAAAACACACACATGCATGCAAGTCGCTAAATGTTAAAATCCTCAGCGCTAAAATCCACAACCACTTCCTTGGGCTGCTTACGATTACCACGATTGCGCAATGTATCAATGTGGCGCAAGGTCTTGTCGTAGATAGTGTTTTGAGGATCCATAACCTGAGCTGTTAAAATATGTTGCTCCGCCTCATCAAACTTACCCATCTCTATAAGGACTCGAGCCGCATTAAAATGCGCATGGTCGTCTGTAGGAGCCAACTGCAATGTCCTTTGACAAAACGTCAAAGCCTGCTCAAGATACTTTCCCTTACGAAGCTCCGTGCCAAAATCTGAAAACATATGCTTGTGCGCTGGCACAATCCCTTCTTCTACCTCTGCAAGGCTTCGCAATGAGAGGAGAGCAGCGTCTCTCGTATCCTGACGACGCAAACGCAACATGGTCACACGGAAATGGTCGCGCAAAGTCGCTTCAACTGTCACACTTTGCTGGGCAGGAATTGATGTCTTTTTCTCCACCAACTTCTGCTTGCCGGGCGCCCGCTTAATCTCTGGCTCAAAAGTAAATAGCGATTTAAAGCTGCGTTCATCAATGGTTTTCAATATGTCAATGGGCGAAAACGTAGCGTCCAGCTTTTGAACGCTGTATTGATTGTCCTTTGTCCAGACAAAAAAATACGTCTTACCTCTGCTCGCATTAGGGCGAGAATACACCCCAATATACTCTCTATTCATACCTACTCCTTAGACATGTTGAAGCCACTACATCGACACATAAAAGAACCAAAAGAGCACAATGTGGAGGAATTGTGCTCTTTTTCTTAGCAAAGGTCAAGCCTTACATTTGCAAATAGCCTTGGATGAAGACAAAAAGAATAATGAAGGGCAGTATATATGTCAAATAAAAGCGTAAAAAACGCGGAAATTTTTTACCCTCGCCCGTGTTCGCTTCTTCCAAAAACTTCTCAAAACCCCAGCCATAGCGGGAGGTACAAAAGAACAGGATGAGCAGTGACCCCAAAGGCAGAAGATTCTTACTCACAATAAAGTCCTCCAAGTCAAGGATACCCGTTCCCTCCCCTAAGGGCTGAATATCCGACCACACATTAAAACCAAGGATACATGGCAAGACGCCCAGTGTAATGGCGCCAAATGTGATGAGCGTACTTTTTTGTCGGGAAAAACCGTGAGTGTCAATAAAATAGGCGATGATGGCCTCAAAAACAGCTATAACAGTCGTAAGGGCTGCACAGGCCATGAAGACGAAGAACAAAAAACCCCACGCTCGTCCGCCAGTCATCTCATTAAAGACATTTGGGAGGGTAATAAAAATAAGCGAAGGCCCCGCGCTTGGTTCCACGCCATATGTGAAGCACGCAGGAAAAATAATGATGCCAGCGACAATGGCCACAAAGGTGTCAAGGCTGATGATATAGGTAGCTTCTCCCGTTAAAGAGCGCTTCTTATCGAGGTAGGAACCAAAAATCATCATAGAACCAATCCCCACGCTGATAGTAAAAAAAGCCTGATTCATGGCATCGTTAAGAAGGTTCAATATACCAGCTTCTTGCACCCTTGCAAAGTCAGGGGCAAAGTAAAAATGCATACCCGCTGACGCGCCGGGAAGCGTGAGCGAATGCCCCGCAAGGACAATGAGCAGCGCAAGCAAGCCGAGCATAAGAATTTTACTGACTCGCTCAACCCCTTTTTGCAAGCCACACATACATGTCAGCGTGCCAAGGAAAATCACAAGGAGCGCCCAGCCATACATGCTGGCAGGCTTTGACAAAAATGTGCCAAAAAATTCCCCGACACCAGCAGGGTCAAGGGTTGCAAGAGAGCCCGTTCCCATGTGGACACAATAAGCAAACAACCAGCTTGCCACAGGAATGTAGTACATCATAAGCACAAAGGGGCCAAGAAAGCCCACAATACTCAATTTATGCCACCATGTGCCTTGAGGTTGAAGGGGCTTAAACGCAGCGCCCCAGCTCCTGCTCGACGCACGACCAACGGAAAATTCCATAATTAAAATGGGTAAGCCCACAGAAAGTAAAAATAAAAAATATGCGGCTAAAAAAATTGCGCCGCCGTATTGTCCCATAATAAAAGGGAAACGCCACACATTGCCAAGGCCAATGGCACACCCTGCCGCCACAAGTAAAAAACCTAAACGTGAAGCCAGCTGCTCTCTTTGCATGTTCTCTCCTTTGCAAGCCTAAAAATGGCGAGAAACAATATATAATATTTTCTCACAAGGGGAAAGAGGAAAATTTCTACATGTCATCGGAGACCACGGTGTTCTAATTTTGTTTTTTGAAAGAGGTTTGGAGAAAACTTTTTTCTTGGGGAGCTGTGCCCTTTAGGGGGAAATTTTTTTGGGAAAAAGTCTTCCCCCAAGAAAAAAATCATTAATCAGCATTCCTTTAAAAACATTGACATAGGCCGCGAGGTCCTTCCAGAACAATGCGTCCCGCTTTGAGCTCTTCTGTGACTTGCTCAAGGCGTGCGGCTATTGCTTGGGCTATGGTTGGTCTTATATTGTGATAGGATGCGATGATGCCCACGATAGTGTCACGCACAGTTTTTTCTTGAATTTGTCCCACAGGAAAGCCATGCTCCTTGATATGCAGAAGCATATCGGCGGCGGCCTTGCCCATATTTTTTTTGAGGGAAAAACTTTCCGCAGACGGGGCGATTTTGTTGCGTTGCTGATCCATTCCAATGATATAGGTATCTGTATTGAGCGCGGCTTCATGTATGCCGAGAGCGGCGCCCCCTGTGAACGTGGAGAAGATGAGGGGCGATTTTATATCAAGGGCGATGCGTCTGGCAAGGGCGTGGCCTTCCTCCTTTGTGGCGCTCATGGGCAGTGTATGTTGCGAAAATTGTATGTTTTTCTCTGTGACAAGGGCGGCGTAAGTTTCTTGAACACCTCGTTGAAAGGCTTTATGCATGGCTTCTTGTGCGAGACTCTCGCTTCCAACAAGCGCAAGGGGAATGGAGGAGGTGTGCTCTGGTAGTATGGGAAGCGAGTGCAAGAGCATGGCTGCGGCGACACCACACAGATAGGCGCTTTGCACGTCGGCAAAAACAATGGAAACGATATTTGGCGCCGTGATGTCGGCGTCAAGGCATAAAAAATTTTGACGTCTGTAGTTTCCGGCATTATTATTAAGGAGCGTATGAAAGATGGGGCTTGCCACAATGACAACATCATAGGCTTTTGAAGCCGCTTCGTGAAAAAGAACCTTTTGCTCCGGATATGTCGTGGCGCTGCGGATGCTTATGTCGATATTGCCTTGTTCGTGCAGTGCGGCGAGGCCGTGGCGTAGGCTGTCAAGAGGGCCAAGATCACGACTGTCCGTTTCAAGTAAAACGATGACACGCAAGGGGTCATCGGCACGGGCAGCCGAAGGCGCGCCAAGTAAGAGTCCAGAAAGAAGGACAGAGAAAAATGCTGTAAGGAAAAATGTTTTCATGGGATGCCCCTTTTATTTTTGTTGATGTAGCCCGACAAATGTCTTGTACTGTATAACCGTGTTCGCAATAAAGCGCAATATTGAGGCTTTTCATGCGGTGAATGTGTACGGACGCATTGTATTTTCTTTGGAATTATTTTTTTTTTTTGAAAATGCCCCTTCATGTCTTGCGCAGATGCACATTATTATGCAATATACCAAGCGGGCTTGACGACGACGGTACTATTTATACGAAAAATATGACCGGAAAAGTATGTAATCAGCGGAACATTTGAGGAATATCGAGTATGCAGGACAATTTTTTAGCTAAACTCAGCCATGAAATTCGCACGCCAATCAATGCTATTATTGGCTTTGGTTATCTGTTTCAGCAAACACGCCTTGATGACCAGCAACGTAAATACCTGACATCAATTACAGACTCTGCCAAAGATTTATTGCACATCTTTCAGGAGATGTTAGATTTTTCGCAAATGGAAGAAGCGGGATTCGCGCTCAATCCTTTGCCTTTTCGGCTTGAGACTGTCATGCAGAATTTGAGTGCGACAATTGAGCCGCGCTGTCGGGAGAAATCTCTGGTATTTCTTTACAGCATTGCGCCCGAAGTGCCACCAATGCTCAACGGCGACGCCATGCGTATCTCTCAAATCTTGCTCAATCTTGCGGGAAATGCCATCAAATTCACAGAAAAAGGTTCTGTGAGCGTCGATGTGAGCTGCACTGAAGCCGGTCGCATTTCTTTTAAGGTTCTCGATACTGGCATTGGCATTCCAGAAGAGTCCTGCAAAGAGATTTTTAAGCCCTTCATTCAAGTGGACAATTCCCACACGCGCGAACACGGCGGCGCCGGCCTTGGACTTGCCACCTGTTATCGCCTGACTCAGGCCATGCACGGAAGCATTGTTGTATATCCCAATAAGGAAAATGGGGGCGGGAGCGTTTTTGATGTGACCGTACCTCTTGAGGCCGTGGAGGCACAAGAACACGATGCGACAAGTCCTTTGAGCGCCTTGAAAGTGCTTGTGGTTGACCACGAACCATTGAGCCAACAAGTGACCGAAGCTGCACTCAATTCCTTAGGTATGCATGTGAGTGTGGCCATAAGCGGTGAAGAAGCCTTACAGATGATTGCTGACGCCGACAATGCCGGAGCGCCTTTTAAGCTTGCCATATTGACATGGCGCATGCCGAGTATGAATGGCATCGAAGCCGCAAGCTATGTACAAGAGATGACTCTTTCGCAGAAGCCCATCCTCATTTTGCACTCTCAGTATTGCTTAAATGAAGTTGAACAGTTGGCAAATGATGCGGGCATTGCCCTTGCATTGCCCAAGCCCACAAGTCCGGCTGATTTTGAATTGCGTATCAAGGAACTCTTGGAAAATCATACGTCCGCGTCGGCGGATGCTGACGACGACGAAGACGACGACGGCCCTGCGCGTATTTTGTTGGTGGAAGATAACGAAATCAACCAAGAGATTGCCTACGAAGTTTTGAAGGCGGCTCAACTTGAAGTGGATATTGCCAATAATGGGCAGGAAGCCGTGGATGCTGTGGAGAAGCAAAAATATTCGCTTATCCTCATGGATGTGCAAATGCCTATAATGGACGGCCTTGAGGCCACGCGCCGTATCCGCGCTGCGGGCTATCGTATGCCTATCATTGCCATGACCGCGCATGCCATGCTTGACGATAAAGAAACGTCACTTTCTGCGGGCATGAACGCGCACTTGACGAAGCCACTGGAACCCATGGCGCTCTTTGCCACCATTAACAGCTTGTTGCCCACGCGCAACAGTAGCAGCGCGAAAAAAGAGACTGTAGCCAAGCCGACGACGGCGCCTGTTCGTAAGAATAAGCTTCCTGATAGTATTGAAGGCTTTAATCTCATTAGCGGCCTTGCCACAGTGGGGGGCAATGAGACATTGTATGCGAGCTTGCTCGTAAAATTTGCCGACCGCTATGCGACGGTGAACGAGGACATCAGCGCATGCTTGCAAAGGAATGACCTTGAAACAGCTGTACGCCATGCGCATACAGTGCGCGGTATTGCCGCAAACCTTGGCGCAGAGTCCTTAGCCGAAGCGGCTGAAACCCTTGAAAAGACCCTTGTCCACAACCCCAATATGATCACACCGCATTTGCGCACCCTTGTGGTACGCCTGACAGAAGCTGTAGGTGCTATTATCGAACATCTTGGGGCAGATGGTGCCGGAAGTTCCGGCGAAGCGGAGGCCACTATTGAGGATCGTTTGAATGTGGCAGAGCGTGAGCATGCGTGCCATGTCCTTGCACAAGCCATTTTGCATATGGAGCAGGACTGGGGACATGCCAGCGATACAGTGCTGTATTTGAAAGATCGTTTGCAAGGGACGCCTCTGGAGCGTCTTGTCTCCCAGCTTCTTGGTGCTGTGGAAGACTTTGAAGTGGAGCGTGCACAGGGCTTGAGCGTGGAAGTTCAGAAGCTCTTACACGCGTCATAATATTTTGAACGCATAGTTTTGAGCGTATAATGAATGAAAAGCCACCCTTTTATCAAGGGTGGCTCCGTGCTTTATGAGCACAAGGCTATTCAGAGCTATCTCGCGAAGTGGAGAAAGAAGACGCATGACTACGCACATTCTCCAGATGTTTATACATTACAACACCACAGGACGCCTTCTAAGCTCTTGCTCGGGAGTTCGAATCTTCTTGGGCGCGCCAATATTTTAAGGTACTTACAGAAAATGTGAGTGCCTTAATTTTTGCAAAGTCAGGATCGATACGATATACCGCTCTCATGACCCGCTCCTTATTTACGTGTTTTGCAATGTACAAACACTATGCTCAAATATGCAGTGCACCAAGTGGTGCTTTGGGAGCGGGTCTATCCCATCAACGGCCTGTTTGAAGGCGCATACTAAAGTCTGCCGTAGGCGCAGAATGCGTGAGCTTGCCCACGGATATAAAATCTGCCTGTCGATGCGGTGCACCTGCAAGTGCTAAGTCGCGGATGTTTTCAAGGCTCACATTTCCGCTGATTTCTGCCTCTATGTTTTTTGGAATAAGGGGCAAGCATATTGTCAAAGCCGGAACGTCCATATTGTCAAGCATAATACGATCCGCTGCTGCAGTGACAGCTTCCTTGACCTCCGATGCTGTACGACATTCAACTTCAATAGGGGGGCACGGCGAATAAGTGCGCCGTAATGTTTGTACGGCTTCTTGAATAGACCCCGCAGCATCAATATGATTATCCTTGAGCATAAGCATTTCTGTCAAGTTACGTCGGTGGTTTAAGCCTCCACCTACACGTACAGCATACTTTTCTGCCCAACGTAAGCCCGGCAAAGTTTTACGAGTGTCAAGAAGGCGCACACCAGTGCCTTCAAGAGCCGTAACATAGGTGTGGGTCAGATTAGAAATTCCGGATAAATGCGTCATAAAGTTTAATATGACGCGCTCAAGCTTAAGAATATCCTTCGCGGGGCCTGTGAGGAGTGCTATGTCGGTTCCTGCGTGGACAAAGCTGCCCTCATGTACGCACGGTTTCCATGCGCACACATCAAGGTGCGCGTCAGGGCATGAGCCAGCGGGAGGAGGAAGTGTTTCTGCGTATATTTTAAAAATAAGTGGAATAAGTGGCAAACCTGTCACAAGACTGTCTTGTTTTGCATGTATACACGCATGTACGCTATGCTGATTATGAAAGATACCTTGAGCAGTCAAGTCAGGTCCATCTTCTTCCAATGCAAGCGCCACTATGTTTTGAAGCAGCGCAAGGCTTTGTCCGGAGAAATATTCTGCAAAAAAGCCAGCAGAAAAATTTTGCGAAAGTGTATGGGGCATACCTTGTCCTTACGTGGTCTTAATGCTACAAACGGGCACACGCGACCGTGAAGATATAGATTTTCTCTGGTGTAGGCTCATGCAAGGATTTCGTCAAGTCCTTGCGTGTCTATGGGATATTATTCACAAACTCAGTACGGATGTTGTCATGCTAAAAAACACTCATACGTCTGGAAACACGTATGCCGATGAATACAAAGTAGGCGAGATTATGCATATGCCGGAGGCTTGCCGCGAAGGCATGGCGCACGATGCCATGTCCTTTGCACATCCTGCTGATATGGCAGACCATATTGAAAA
>CAYJGA010000076.1:4198-7984 GCA_964369255.1 uncultured Desulfovibrionaceae bacterium | reverse complement strand
AAAAGTTTTCCCCAAACCCCTTTCAAAAAAAACTTTTAGACATGACAAGGCACTACAATCTCGTACCTATTGCACTTCTGTATGATGCCTTTTTTCAAGCTTCCAGTCCTTCACCTGTACTTCTACGGATGAAATCCCATTATATGTACTGATTTTAGGCGTATAGGCAAAGCGAACATATTGATTTGCAAGATGCTTCAATTCTGCCCCCCTTCGCCATACCTTCGCCTGTAATGTAATACCTGTGCTCTCGTCGCGCACGTCCATGGCTAAGTGCTCTTTTTGGTAGCCAAAAAGACGCGTACTCACCACATAAAGTGTCGGCGAAACAAAAACAGGTTCCGCATTGCCCATACCAAAAGGCTGCATAAGTTCTACTTCGCGCAGAAATGTCGCATCACTCGCCAAGGAAAAATCAAGGATTGCATCAATTTTCAGCGTAGGCGCAGGCTTTTCTTCTCCAAAGCTCTCCCGTACGAGACTGTCAAAGCGTTCTTTCAAAACATCCAAATTTTCCTTGTCTACGCTCAAGCCAGCTGCCAATTTGTGACCGCCAAAACCTAATAAAATATCGGAAAGCTCTGTGAGACCTTCATAAAGATGAAATTCCTTAATGGAACGACCTGACCCCTTAATGCCAGCCAAACCATCACACAAAATAAGCGTTGGCTTATAAAATTCTTCTAAAATTCGCGAAGCAACAATGCCAATAATACCTTGGTGCCAGTCCGGCGCGTACAACACAAGTCCCGCTCTGTCTTTTTGTGCAAGCGCTTGCACACGCGCCTCTTGATGTATTCTATTTTCTTCTTCCTTGCGCTGTGCGTTCATGGCATCCAGCTCTCGCGCAAGGGGCAAGGCGACATCAAGGTTTGGCGCACGGAGCAAGGCCAAAGCGCGGCGTGCGTGACCCATACGACCGGCGGCATTGATGCGCGGCGCAAGGGTAAAGACGACTTGCCCCGCCCCCATCTTAGCAGCCATATCAAAACGCGCAACTTTTTTCAACGCCGCCATCCCCGGACGTGTCGCAGCGGCTATTTTGAGTAGGCCATTCTTCACAAGTATGCGATTTTGTTCTTTGAGTGTCACAACATCGGCTAATGTTCCCAAAGCCACGAGGTCAAGCACCTCGCGCATATCGTACTCTTTGCCCGTATGCTCCTGTAAGAGCTTATTCACAGCACACATAAGAAAAAATGCCACCCCAACACCAGCAAGATAGGCACAAGGACACGGCGCTAACTGTGGATTGCAGAGTACATCAGCAGGCGGGAGCCTTGACGGAGGCAGGTGGTGGTCGGATACGACAACAGTCATGCCTAGGGCTTTGGCATGAGCGACGGCTTCATAATCTGAAATCCCGCAATCTACTGTGAGTAAAATTCGGACACCCTGCGCAAAAAGCGCGTCAATGCCGTCACAATTTAAACCATAGCCTTCAGTCGTGCGATCTGGAATATGCGTGAAAATATCAAAGCCATGCGCTTCAAGCACATCTTGCACAAGACAAGAGGAAGTGATGCCATCAACGTCATAATCTCCCCAAACAGCCAGCTTTTGCCCTTCTTTGAGGCAACGCACAATAACTTTTGCGCCATCAAGCACTCCCGGCCACAATTCAAGGGGGGCAAGCAGGCGAAGGTTTGGTGATAAAAATTTATGTATTTCCTCGTGCTGCGTAAGCTGGCGTAAGCTTAACAAGTAGTGCAGGCACTCAGAAATATCCAATGGATTGCAATCTGGCTGTGGGAGAGTCGCGGCCTTGGGGCATGTAGATGCTTTGTATTGTAAAAGGAATGTTTTGTCGTCAAAATCTTCTGCAAAATACAAAGATGGTAAAACGACGTTTTGCCCGGATGGAGTGTCAGATGTCGTATCGGATACAGTGTCGAGTGCAGTATTGAGTACAGTACCAGACGTATTGTTTACTTTAAATTGCCACTTTTTCACGCACACCACATTATTGTAAAAAGTCGATAAAGAAAAGCTGAGAGCTTCAAAATGTTTTGGGGGATTTTCAAAAAAATCCCCCAAAACGCTGCTTATACATTGTAACTTAATGCAACTTAAACAATTATTCTGAAGCTTTTCCTTCAGGTGCTTGCCCGTCGTCCGGCTGCCCTGCATCACTATTGGGCGCAGCATCCGCAGGAGCGTCGTCCGCAGCAGGAGCGTCGTCCGCCTCAGCAGCAGCTTGCTCCGGTGCCGGCGGTGCGGTCGGCGTTGTATTCTTCATGGCCGCCTTCACTTTTCCTTGCATGTCCGGCTGCACAAGGTTTTTACGCAACATCCAGTCCAAGAACTTCATGGCACTTTCATTTTGTGGAGCCAAAGCAAGTGATTGCAACAGCTCCTCGATGCAATTTCCAAAGGCCTTTGTTTCTAAATAGACGCGTGCAAGGTTAATATGTAAGTTTTCGTCATGTTTTGTCAATTCAAGAGCACGCTTATAATATTCAATGGATTGCGTGTACATTTTATTTTTACGCATACTGATGCCAAATTCGTTGAACAAGTGCTTATGCTCAACACCAAAGGCAGCATCTAACTGTAACAATCGCTGAAATATATTTTGCGCTCTGTCACTTTCGCCACGCTGTAAATATGTAAGACCAATGCCAAAATTTGCGCGCACGCTTTCTTCATCCAGTGCAAGTGCTGCATCAAACTGATGCTCCGCGGCAAAAGTGGCGCCTTTTTCACGATAGGCATCCCCTTCTTCCACAGCTTTTTTTAATTCTTGCATCTTTGGAAAAACGGAATTCATGTAAAATTCCGGTTCGGGAGCAAATTTCTCAATAATTTCCTCCATGGTCACCGTACGCTTGGGTCCTGAAGGAATGAGGTTACTGTTTAAGGGTTGACTTTCAAGGGTGCCATCATCCTTTGTCTCAATAAACCAAAAATTCTTTTGCACAGTGCGACGTGTTGTTGTGCCTGTGCCTATACGACGTATTTCTTGTGTTGAAAACACACCCTTAACGCGCTGAACTTGACTTGTTTGACTCATGATAGTGTCCTTAGGAGTGGTTGTCTGTTCTGTGACACAAATAGACCTGTGCAGAGCTTTACTGCATATCCTGTAAAATGGCGCGCACTGCAAGCGCCGGATCCTTAGCCTGTGTAACAGGGCGCCCCACTACGAGAAAATCCGCCCCTGCCTGTGTGGCCATGCGGGGTGTGACAACCCTTTTCTGGTCTTCAATGGACGCATCTTGCAAGCGGATGCCCGGTGTTAAACAAAGAAATTGTGTGCCGCACGATTGCTTGATTGCACTCACTTCATGCCCTGAAGAAACAATTCCATCAAGCCCCCAGCTTTTCGCTTTTTGTGCCAAATCTGACACAAGGGGCGCAATGGGGCCATCATTTAAAGGAAGGTCGCCTTGTGCCATACTTGTAAGTACAGTGACCCCCATAATAAGCGGAGCACCGTGCGCATTGGACATGCCATCTTGCGCCAACTGGCTGCCTTCATACGCTGCCTTGAGTGCAGCCTTTGCCATTTGTTCGCCGCCTTGGACATGAATAGTCATCATATCAACTCCCATACTCGTGGCAGAGAGCACCCCGCCATACACAGTATTGGGAATATCATACATCTTCAAATCAAGAAAAATCTTAAAGCCATGTTCTTTCAGAAAGTGCACCACAGAAGGGCCTGTCTGCACAAAGAGTTCCAAACCCACCTTAAACCATGATACTTTATGCCTCAGGCTGTGCGCCAACTGGCGCACCACTTCCATGTCTTGCGTGTCAAGGGCGACAACTAATTCCGCATGA
>CAYJGA010000076.1:0-4188 GCA_964369255.1 uncultured Desulfovibrionaceae bacterium | reverse complement strand
TACTCTCCATTTCTGCGTCGCGCATATTTACAGCTTACCCAATATGCTCTGAATAAGATGCGGCCTTTGACGCGGATACAGCGTTGAGGCAATATACGCAGAGCGCAACTGGTCATAAGCCACATTTTTATCATCATTGACAATTATATAATCAAACCAATGCGCTTGATAAATCTCACTGACAGCATTATGCAGGCGCGTTGACATTTGTTCTTCGGCGTCAGTCGCCCTGTGTCGCAGACGGCGCTCAAGCTCGCTCATGGATGGTGGCATAATGAAAATAAAAACAGCAGAAGGCAAGCTCATGCGCAATTGCGCGGCACCCTGTACGTCCACGTCAAAGATGACGTTTTTTCCACTTTCAAGAGTGTTGATGGTGGACGCGAGCGGTGTGCCATAATAATTTCCATGCACATGTGCCCATTCGGCAAAAAAACCCTCATTACACATTTCTTTAAAATCCTGAGGTTCAATAAAATGATAGTCACGGCCATTCACTTCATTGCTTCGTGGCGCGCGTGTTGTATAGGATATTGAAAATGTAAAATTTTGAAATTCTTCTAAAAGTCTTTTGACAAGTGTTGTCTTCCCTGCGCCCGACGGCGCACAAATGACGAGTACATTCCCCTTAGACACCAAAACCATAAAAGAACTCCTTTTTGTTCCACCGACAACATGTTGAAGAGCGGCATGTTCCACATATTGTTCCAAACAAAACACACAAACAAAACTCGCTGCGCAATGCAGCCCCAAAAAAGCAAAATCCTACGTTGTCATACGAGACGCTGCCTTTTCTACAGGACGCTGCGCCTCCGATACAAATTCCGCCTCTTGCAAGAACCTCTGGCTGATGGTTTCTGGCTGGATTGCAGAAAGTATGACATGATTTGAATCCGTAACCAAAATAGAGCGTGTTTTACGTCCCTGCGTCGCATCAACCAAGCGACTTTGTGCCTTCGCATCTTCCCGTAAGCGCTTCATGGGAGAAGAGGAAGGGCTTAAGATAGATACAATGCGCGAAGCCACCACATAGTTATTAAAGCCTATATTTACAAGCTGCTGTGATTGCATAACATCATCACATCCTATTCGAGGTTTTGCACTTGCTCACGACATTTTTCCAGCTCGTTTTTGAAATCAACAACAAGTCGCGAAAGATGCACATCCGGAATTTTATTGCCACATGTGTTAATTTCTCGGAAGCATTCTTGCAGTGTAAAATCCAACCGTCGCCCTGCATCCTTGCCCACTTGTAACAGCTCATTCAAGCGCTGTAAATGACAATGTAGGCGAGTCAATTCTTCGCTCACATCAAGCTTGTCTGTCAAAATCACAATTTCTTGCAAAAAGCGCCCTTCTTCCAAGTCAAGACCTTGTGTACTCAAAGTTTCGGAAAGACGCTCGCGAAGATTATTCATGCGCTCTTCCTTTATATCAGGAACGCGTACCCGAATACTGTCTACCCATTCTTCCATCCGTAAAATACGCGAGCGAATATCGAGGGCTAAACCTTGGCCTTCTGTGGCACGCGATTCGTTCCAATCTTCAAGGGCAAGCATCAAGCCTTCTTCCAACCGCGTGATAAATCCCTCGTCCATGACATGTGCATCTTCTCCCCACAAGGAAGAAATATGGAGTAATGCGTTGTAATCAGGAATAAAATCATCATTTCGCGTTTGCGCCAAAAGGCGCAAAGAATCAAGCATGGATGACGCACTTCTACTATCAAACGAAGCGGAGTGGGACGCTGTTTCCCCGTACTGCAAAAGCACATGGACATCTACTCTGCCACGCAGCGCATACTTACGCACAAGCTTTTCAAGGCGCGTTTGCAAACTCCTCAACGACACAGGCACATGCCATCGCATGTCAAGATGGCGTCCATTGACACTGCGAATTTCCCATTGTTGTGTTATATCAGAATCTTCCAGTAAAGACCGTCCGAAACCAGTCATACTTTTCAGCATGCGCTCCCCCCTGCTCGCTTATAGAATGCCGTATTCTAGAGGAACATAGTAGTAATTGCAAAAGTTTTTTTGAGAAATGACACGCATTTCTTATCATGCTATTTGGCTCAGGAAAAACCTCCACCGCCGCCGCCACACATGGACGCCTTAGGACAGCCCGCAGACCTGTTTTGTGCCATAGGTCGCACAGGGCCTACTTTATAGGGAAAAGCGCCAGTTTTTAGGGGGCTTGGTGCAGAAATCTTTCTTATAACCTGCTCTCCCTGACACTCAGGACAAGGGGGAACTTCATGAGGCGAGGCGAGTTCCTCAAAGGTTTTATTGCACGTTTCGCAGAAAAAATCATACATCGGCATAGAGACTCTCCATAAAATAACTTGAATTGTTCGCCACATTATATGTATGATGGGGCGCATGGCAAGTACTATTTTTTTCACTTTCAAAACAGGATTGAAAAATGAGCAAGAAAATCCTCTTAATTACTGGTGATTTTGTTGAAGATTATGAAGTCATGGTTCCCTTCCAAATGTTGCTGATGCTTGGCTATGAAGTACACGCAGTGTGCCCGGGCAAAAAAGCAGGTGAAACCGTCAAAACCGCCATCCATGATTTTGAAGGCGACCAGACATATTCTGAAAAAGTAGGGCACAATTTTGCCTTGACCTATGACTTTGACAAAGTAAATACGACGGACTATGTGGGACTTGTTATCCCCGGAGGGCGTGCTCCTGAATATCTACGCCTTACGCCGCGCGTTCTTGATATTGTTCGCGAATTTGACACCGCTAAAAAGCCCATTGCCGCCATATGTCATGGCCCTCAAATTCTTGTGGCCGCCGGGGTCCTCAGTGGTAAGAAGTCCACAGCCTATATTGCGGTGAAGCCGGACGTGGAAATGGCCGGTGGCACATGGGTTGAAATAAATGAAACATTCAGCAATGCTGTGGTCGACGGACACCTTGTCACCGCACCGGCATGGCCAGCGCATCCAGAGTGGATTGCCGCTTTTGTGAGAGTGCTCGGCGCGCAAATCTCCATTTAGAGCACCTGCTCTGTGGTTTCTAAATTATGAGATTGTTTTGAAATGGGGGGTGGAGAAGACTTTTTTAGGAAAAAAGTCTTCCCTCCCCACACAAGCCTTTCAGAAAAAACAAAATACGGCGCACTCTTTTTACATGAACAAAAGGACGCTCATGCACCATCTCCTCGTAGCTGATATAGGCGGCACACGCGCACGTTTTGCGCATTTTTCGCTGCAACACGGAACACTGCACAAACATGGCACATACGAACAATCAACTCCATGCCTCAAATGCACAGAGGACGCACTCAAGGCGGCGTCATACACAGGACTACACCCCTATAAAGCAGATGCGCTCTTGTGGGGACTTGCTGGCCTCATTGAGGAGGGTGGTCTATTTGGCACACTCACCAATGGCGCGCTTGAGCTTGATTTTCGTACATGGGGCAGCAAGCATCCTATACTTGTCAATGATTTTACCTTGCAAGCGTGGGCAACACTTGCACTTCCCTCTGAGTATATCTACGAATTGAGCACGCGTCCGTCTACGGTCTCCGCCGGCACAAAGTGCGTTGTCGGCGCAGGTACAGGGCTTGGCGTGGGAACCCTCGTGTATATTGGTAAAAAAAAGTCTAGAAAACAAAACAGTAAAAAAAGTGCTGATGCGGAATGGTCAGTACTTGCATCTGAAGGTGGGCATGTAGACTTTAGTTTTACACTTCAAGAGAAAGCTTTCGTGGATTTTGCACAATATACATTGCAGCAAGAACGCATCAGCGCCGAGGATGTGCTTTCTGGTCGAGGCCTTTCCCTTATTTATGAATATGTGCACGGCAAAAAAGTTAGTCCCAAATATGCCGCCCAATCCTTCCATGACAAACAGGAAAACAACGCTGTTCTGAGCATGTACGCACGTTTTTTAGGGCGTTTTTGTCGGCATGTTGCCTTGCAAAGCATGTGTACCGGTGGGCTTTATTTGAGCGGAAGTGTTTTGACATGCAATCCGGCGATTGTCGCCGCGCGCGATTTTCATGAAGAATTTTTATGTGTCCCGCCAAACATGCTCCCACTCATCCAGAATATCCCTCTCGCACTCATAACACACGCACAGCCGGGATTGTGGGGAGCAGCTTTTGCGGCACAAAGGATGCTAGTGCGCTGTCTTTTCTAAAAGTTTTTTTGAAAGGGGTTTGGGGAAAA
>CAYJGA010000075.1:0-7991 GCA_964369255.1 uncultured Desulfovibrionaceae bacterium | reverse complement strand
TATCTATTTTGCCCAACTATGTTGTTGACCGTATCCTGCGTATCCATGGCGCAGATTTTGAGGAATGGCCGGAGTCTGTGCGCCGCCTCGCCATTGCTATCGCCGAAGAACTTTTCCTTGTGGCTTATAATCCTTTCATAGATGCGGAAACCGTGCGCTATAGCGTGCAACAGCGCTACGAAGCCGAATCCCTTGCCCTTGCTCATCACTATGCCACAAGCATCGGTGAGGGGATTACGATGTTCTGGTCGGCTTATGAAGCAGAAAATGTGTTTCGCCGCGAACTTGTGGAGAGCTTGCGCGCTATTATGCCTGCGGAATGTATTATTACACGACCGGGAGCACTTGTGGAAAATGCCACAGATGCCACAGACTTACGCATGGAATTGCCTCTTTGCGTTGTGGAACCGGACAGCACAGAACATGTTGCAGCCCTTGTGCGCCTTGCCAATGACAAAAAGTTTGCGCTCATTCCTCGTGGTGGCGGCTCTGGCATGACAGGCGGCGCTGTTCCCGCGCGAAAGCGTACTGTTGTCGTGAATGTAACACGACTCACGCGTATCACAAGTATTGATAAAGAGAATATGTCACTCACATGCGAAGCGGGCTTGCTTACTCATGAAGCTATTAAGGCGGCGGCTGCGTCGGGATTGTTTTTTTCCGTAGACCCTGCGTCCAAGCTGGCTTCTACGATTGGCGGCAACATTGCAGAAAATGCCGGCGGCCCGTGCGCTTTTGAATATGGGACGACGCTTGATAACCTTTTGTGGTGGCGCATGGTGACGCCTACGGGCGAAGTTGTCACAGTGGAGCGGAAAAATCACCCGCGACATAAGATTTTGCCTGACGAAACAGCTGTTTTTGAAATAAAGGATGTGTCCGGCGGTGTGCGCTCTGTGGTGAGCTTGTCCGGTCAGGAAATCCGCGGCGTGGGTCTTGGTAAGGATGTGACAAATAAGGCGCTTGGCGGATTGCCCGGCATGCAAAAGGAAGGCGTCGATGGTCTGATTACAGAGGCCTGCTTTGTGTTGCATAAGCAACCGAAGCATTCGCGTGTAATGGTGCTGGAATTTTTTGGACGTTCTATGCATAGCGCCGCTGTGGTCATCCGCGAACTTGTGGCCTTGCGCGATCGTGTGCGGGAGAGTGGGGATTATGCCCGCCTTTCTGCGTTGGAAGAGTTTAATGCAAAATATGTTCAAGCTATTGAGTATAAAAGAAAGTCTGAAAAATTTGGGGGCGACCCTATTTCTGTCATTATTTTGCAAGTAGACGGTGACGAGCCTATTTTGCTTGATACCTTTGTGCGCGACATTGTGGCTGTTGTGGAAGTGCAAGAGCAAGTGGATATTATTGTGGCACGGGATGGCAAGGAGGCCGAGCTTTTCTGGGAGGATAGGCACAAACTTTCTGCAATTGCCAAGCGCACGTCTGGTTTTAAGATGAACGAGGACGTCGTCATCCCTATAGAGCGTATTCCTGATTTTGCTTTGTACCTTGAGCAGTTAAACCTTGAATGCGCGGCGCGTGCGTTTCGTCATGCCTTGCAAGCTGTGGGGCGTTTGCAGGGTTTTCCCTTGGAGGACAAGGAATTTAATAAGGAATTTTCCTATGCGTCCAAGGCGGCGCGTGGGGATGTGCTTGCTACGGAGACGAGCGACGAAGAGATGCTCATGAGGGCGACGCTCTTCTTGAAGGAATTGCAGGTGAAGTATGAACATTTGCAGAGGAAAATCGAGAAGATACATCGCTATATGCTTGCAAGTCGCATTATCGTTGCCAGCCATATGCACGCGGGAGACGGGAACTGTCATGTGAATATTCCTGTGAACTCCAGCGACCACCACATGCTGGCGGAAGCGGAGAGCGTGGCGTCCAAGGTCATGAGTATGGCGCAGGAGATGGGCGGCGCGGTGTCCGGCGAACATGGCATTGGCATTACGAAGATTGCTTTCTTGTCTGAAGAAAAAATCAGTGCTTTGCGGGAGTTTAAGGAGCGCGTCGACCCGCGCGATATTTTAAATCCTGCGAAGCTTGTGTATAAGGATTTACCCGTTCGACCCTTTACGTTTTCGTTTAATGGTCTGATTGCAGACATTCGCGAAAGCGGCTTGACGAACAAGGCGCAGCTCATCCATCTTTTGGAGCTGGTACAAAACTGCACGCGCTGTGGTAAGTGTAAGCATGTGTGCTCCATGGCCTATCCTGAGCGCTCCATGCAGTGGCATCCGCGCAACAAGAATATGGTCTTAGGGATGCTCTTAGAGGCGGTGTACTATTCGCAGGCGAACAAGGGTCGTATCGACGAGAGTTTGTTTACGCATATTCGTAGTATGTTTGAGCATTGCACGGCGTGCGGTCGGTGTACGTCCATTTGTCCTGTGAAAATCCCCTCCGGCGAAGTGGCCTTGACACTGCGCAAGATGCTGGAGACGCAGGGGCATGGCGGTCATCCCTTGAAATCCCGCGTCCTTGATTGGCTTGCAAAGCAGCCACAGCAGAGGGTGCCAAAGGCGGCAAAGTTGGCGTCCTTGGGTCAGAAGACGCAAAATAGGTTCCTTGGCTTTGTGCCGGAGGCGTGGAAGAAGCGCTTTGAAAGTCCTCTTTTTGCGACAAAAGGTCCAAAGATGGGCTATACAAATGCGTATGAGTCTTTGAAGTTGCAAAAAGGACATATATTTTCGCCCTTGAGTCAACCTGAGGATGCTTCTCATGAGGATGCTCATATGCCCACGGATGTAGGGGCAGACACTGCGACGCAGCGTCCGGCAGTCTTGTATTTCCCCGGCTGCGGCGGGGCGCTTTTCTATGATCGCATTGCTACGGCTTCGCTTTTATTGTTGCTGACAGCAGGCTATACAGTGATTATGCCGCCCAAGCATTTGTGTTGTGGGTATCCTCTGCTCTCTGCCGGCATGGAAAAGACCTATCGGCGCAATCGTGACTTGGTTCGTAAGCAGTTTCAAACGCTTGTGGAGGAGGCCGAGTCGGCTGGTCTGTCGCTTAAGTACCTTGTGACGAGCTGTGGTTCTTGTATCGAGGGTCTTGCGCATATGGATTTGCCCGCGCATATTCAAGGTCTTGAGCAGAAGGATGTGGTGCAATTGACCTTGCCGCACTTGGGTTTAGATGCGAACCTTGACGGCGCGCCGCGCTTGTATCATGGGGCTTGCCATGCGGAATGGGTGGGCGTTCATAAGGTGAAGGGGCGCCAAATTTTACTGCGAGCGCTGACTGAGGCAACGGGTGCGGACTTTGTGGTGTCGCCGGGCTGTTGTGGTGAATCGGGGATGGGTGCCATGACATCGCCGCACATTTATAATGTGTTGCGCGAGCGGAAGGAGAAGAGTCTTGAGGAGGCGCTTTCTCGTTATGCGGGGCCTATTCTTGTGAGCTGTCCTTCGTGCAAGGTGGGCATTGGACGCATTCTTGCGACGCGTAATGACAAGCGCGCGGTCTTGCATTTGACGGAGTGGCTTGCTAAGCACTTGGAGGGGACGGAGTGGCGAGAGGCTTTTAAGAAGCGACTGCATGCAACACGCGGGGCTGTGCGTTATATAGGCAAGCAGTAAGCGTCTGTTTTTCTAGGCGATGTTTTTTGCACGATTTATGAGAGGGACTTTTTTCTCAAAAAAGTCTCCCCTCATAAAAAATGTCGTTTTGACGATTTTTTAGCCTAAAGCAGACAGTTCGGCTTCAAGGCTTGCAAGTTGCCCTTTAAGTGCGGCGACTTGCGAGGTGTCACCGCTATTTTCTGCGGCCATTTGTGCGGCCGCTATTTGCATTTGCAATGTGGCAATTTCTGCCTCTAAGGCTTCTGCGGTGCTGTCGTCTGTGCTATCGCTGCTGCCACCGCCGCTGCTGCCACCGCCGCCGCTGGCACCACCACCACTGGCATTGCCGCCGCTATTCCCTTGCTCACCGCTTTGCGTGTCGGATCCGCTGTCACTTCCTGCTCCTTGACCTTCTGATGGAGGGGGTGGAGGAGTGTTACTGCCTGATCGTTCTGCGTGTTCGGGTGCTACTTCAGCACTGCCTTGCATTTCTTGTTGCATTTTGCCAAAAAGCTCCATGGCTTCTTCGGAGATGCTGACAGTATCGCCGGACGCGGTGCTTTGTACCTGTGTCGCCGGTGCGGGCGCAAAAGCGCTGATAGCATTGATGCCTTGCACGCTTGCCATGTACGAGTAGTCATTGATTTCCATGATATTTCTCCTAGAGGGAATTTTCTTCCGCATGCTAGGTATAGCAAGGATGATGCCACGTATGAATTTTGCTCCATCTACCTTAAGAGCAGTTCATGCAATTGGAATGAGCTGAATGAGACGCACTCTCCCGCATCTTGTGGCAAAAATTTCCTCTGAATAGCTGCAAGACGAGCTTGGCTTGCGCACGCAATCTTTCTCTGACACAGGCACTGCCTCACGAATGACTTGCATTTCAGAGAGTTGTTTTGAGCTGTCCGCGTGCTCAGGGCGCGTATAAGTCCTATGATGCGCGTGGGCACGATTTTTGCAAGTTCCCGCCCTGAAGACGCACTCAAGAAATAGCATTCCTGTCGAATACAGCTTTTTTGAAAGCACAGCTGATATTATTACTCTGCTTTAACTTGTCTTTTTGCGCAAAAAATTTACACGCGCGTCTTCAAGAGGAAAGGGGAAAGAATGTTCTTAGGCTGTCAAGGCTGCGTCGCATATGTTGCGGCGGCGCATGCGCTGTGAGCGTGCAAGAACAGAACAAGATTTGTTTAGGGTATAAGGGGAAGACATGGCTTTTACAATAAATCATAATGCCATGGCGCTCAACGTCGCCAACACGCTTGTCCACAATTATACAAGTTTCGCGTCCTCTATGCGGAAATTGTCGAGTGGACTGCGTGTAGACCGCGCGGCAGACGATGCAGCCGGCCTCGCCATCCGTGAGCTTATGCGGGCAGATATTGCCGCTCTCAATCAGGGCGTGCGCAATGTCAACGACGCCATTTCCCTTGTACAAACAGCAGACGGCGCCCTCGAAGTCATCGACCAGCAGCTTATACGCATGAAGGAACTCTCAGAACAAGCCGCCACAGGTACCTATAACTCTACACAACGCCTCATAATCGATTCAGAATATCAAAACATCGCCGCAGAAATAACACGTATCGCCAATGCCACAGAGTTCAATGGCATCAAGCTCCTTGACGGCGAGCTTGACCGCAACGCGCCCATCACACTCAATGGCGAAGCTGCCGCATTCCTTGAGGCTGAGCATAAAAAAACGAGACTTGGGAGCAGTAGTACCAATACCTTGTTTACTTACGATGCCACGACAGGAGCTGTCACAGGCCTCAACAGCCCCTTCATAATCGAGCAACTTATCGGCGATGCGCGTGGGACGAATTATTGGAAAAACGCCAGACCTGGAAATATGCTTCCAGTAGACTATAATCGCATCGAATATCACCAAGCAGCAGTAAATATTGTTAATGTGCTCAACGGTCTTGTGCCTGACGGAAAACAATACACGGCGCTTACAGAGACGGAGGTGGCGACTTTGGCGTCCTTTGTCACATATGATACGCTTGTGACCTTTACTGGAACAGCGGACATCACACTGGCGGGCTTGGACGCGGCATTGACTGCTTCTGAAGAAGCGAATGAGGACAATGGTATTCTCATCCATTTTGGCCCTATGAACGACAGCGCCGAAGATTTTTACTATGTTGATATTGGTTGTGTCACCGCGCAGGCTCTTGGCCTTGGCAGTGGTTCCATAAATAATGAAGGAAATAACATAAAGACCCAAGAGGCTGCGGGCGAAGCGCTTGTTGCCGTCCACGACGCCATCGTGTCGAAGGATAAAATCCGCGCCCATCTTGGTGCTATGCAGAACAGGCTTGAGGCCACAGCCCAAAACCTCATCGTCCAAGGAGAAAACCTCTCCGCCGCAGAATCGCGCATATCAGACGTGGATGTGGCGCACGAAATGACAAACTTTGTGCGCAAGCAAATTCTCACACAGGCCGGCGCCGCCATGCTCGCACAAGCAAACAGCGCACCGCAAATGGCCATGAGTTTGATTGGTAATTAGTAATAATTGCGAGGCGCTGTTTCTAGTTCCTTGTCATTTCTAAAAGTTTTCCCCCAAACTCCCTTTCAAAAAAACATCAAAACGCAGTCGTGACAATAAAGCGAGGCCAGAATTGGATGTTGACAGCACCATGCTCGCCGGTGCTGAGAAGCGTGATATTTCGTGATTCGATGGTATTGCGCACACTGAGATTGGGAAAGCCGTATGAATTATGTCGACCCGCGCTGACAAGAGCAAAGCGCGGCCTGACTGCATCATAGAGCGCGGGCACGAGGCTTGATTGTGCGCCGTGGTGGGGCACAATAATCACATCGGCGGAAATGTCTTGCTCGGAGGCAAGAAGGGTGCGGATAGCTCGCTTTTGAATGTCGCCGCACAGGAGCACAAGGCCTTTGCGCTGTGTTCCTTTGTGTTCGACGAGGCGCAGGACGAGGGACGCATTATTATTGCTGTCTGATGTGGCTGCCATGTGCTGCGGTGGGTGAACGACTTCCAGCGTGTAGCGCGGCAAGAAGGGGAGCGCCGGACTTGCAAGGGGAATGTGCATGCCAGCATAGAGGGCGCGCATGGGCGGCGCGTCGCCCATGTTGTCGTATCTTGCTGCATCCTTGTCTGACCATTTTTGTCCGTTTGTATAGAGTGTGTCTGTGTTCATGCTTTCCATGACGCCCAAGAGGCCGCGGCTGTGGTCGGCATCGGGGTGACTGTTGGCGAGTATGTGCATATGGGGCGGGGCATTTGCTGTCAGACGGGGCACCACAAGGGCTTTGCCCACATCAAAACGCGGCGAAAATCCACCGCCGCCGTCCACAAGGACGCGCTGCCCACCGGGCAGGTGCACGTAGATGGCTTGTCCTTGCCCTACATCAATCATTTCCATGTTCATAACCCAATGTTCTGTCCATCGCAGCAAGGGCGCGATGCAAAAGCAAAAGGCGGATGCCATGAGGAGCCGGTGAATGTAGGGGGGACAGGGGCTTTTTGGGTATTTTTCCCGACCTGTATTTTTTTCCTCTGTTCTTGCTTCTTTTTTTTCTTGCCTGCGCCCGAGAAGGAGTGCCATGGCTATGCAAAGAGTGGCAAAAGCAGGGAGGACTGTCCAGTGTGGTCTGAGCACAGCGCTTTGCAAAAAGTATTGCTCAAGCCATTGCAGGAGGAGGATGAGCCATTCGCAAGGCAGACTTGTAAGAGATATGATGACGGTGACAAAGGGCGCATGGGGGAAGAGGTATGCCATGACACAACTCAGCGCAGTGAGGGGCAGTACCCAGAGGCTGAGGATGGGCAGCCACAACACATTGAGAATGAACCATTCACCGTTTGGCGGGAAGTAGAGAAAGAATATGGGCATCATAACCACTTGAATGACAAGTGAGATGATGAAAATTTGTAGGGCACTCCGTAAGAGAGAGAACACAAGACCTTGTACGGGCGCTGTTTCGGTGTAGTGTGCGGGCAGTGTGGGGATGCGTTGCAGGATGGGTGCGATAAGCGCGATACTTCCTACACAAAGGGCGGAAAGCTGAAAGCCCACATCAAAGAGTATCATGGGATTGTAGAGGCTTAAGAGGCTGATTGTTATGAGTAAGATGTCTGCGAGGGTGTCGTTTGGTTTGGCGTACCAAAACAACACAAAGCCCGCAGTCAGCATGGTGCTGGCGCGTAATAATGAAGGGGGTGTGTTGCCAATCCACACATAGAGGGCAGCAACGCACAGGCACGCGCAGGCGAGGAGGTGTTTCTTGGGGAGGGTCAAATAGATGAGGGGAAAGAGGCTGCGCAGAATGAAGATAAAGAAGCAGGCTATAAGATAGGCAAGGGCGAGGTGCTGACCGGAGAGGGCAAGAGAGTGGATGAGGGTGCCTTCTGCCATGAGGGTCATGGTGCGGGTGTTTAAAAAGAATTTATCCCCAAAGAGG